>JAISTO010000129.1 GCA_031272575.1 Treponema sp.
GGGCGGACGACGCCGGGGCGCGATGTATCGCGCCCCTACGGAATGACGGCATGGTAATCGCCCCCCCCTCATTGATAATACGACAACTTTTTTTCGCCGAGCGAAAAGGCCGCGGTGACTGCCCAGTTCATGACCAGATAAAAAATGCCGGCTATGAAAATGGGGATGGTGGAAAATTCGCGGGACGCGGCGTTTTGCGCGGCGTGAAAGAGTTCGGCTACGCCGATGACCTGGGCGAGCGCGGTGTCCTTGACCAGGGTGATCACCTCGTTGCCGGAGGCCGGGAGTATGCGCTTGACGACCTGCGGCAGCACGATGCGGAAGAAGGTCTGGGCGCGGGTGAAGCCGAGCACCTTGGCGGCCTCCCACTGCCCGCGGGGGATGGCCTCGATGCCGCCGCGGTAGATCTCGGCGAAGTAGGCCGCGTAGTTCAGGGTGAAGGCGATGATCACCGCGGTGAAGCGATTGTAGGCAAGGATCGCGCGGAGGGTGTTCCAAAAGCCCTGCGAGGTGATGGCGCCGGCGAGCGCCTCGCGCAGGAAGGCGTAGAGATATTTGGGCGCGAAGTAGATGAAGATGAGTTGGAGGATGAGCGGCGTCCCCCGCATGATGAGGAGGTAGAGGCTCGTCGCGTAACGGAGGGGCCGCGCGCGGGCCATGCGCGCGAGGGCGACCGGCAGGGCCAGCGGCACCGCGAAGAGTATCGTGAGGAAAAAAACCTCCAGCGAGGTGACCGTGCCCCGCAGCATGAAGTAGAGCATTGCCTTCATGGAGACAGTATAGCGGGGCGCGGGGGGGAGTGGCAAGGGGGGGGATAGGGAGTGGGGAATAGGGAGTAGGGAGTAGGGTGCACGTTGCAAGTGGGGGGCGCGTACTACCGTGAAACTATCCGGTAGTCCGCGCAACTTCGCGCCAAGCGCTCCGCGCCCGCACCCTACTCCCTACTACTAGCCACTCCCTACTCCCTATCCACCCTACTCCCTACTAGCCACTCCCCAAGCACCCCCTTCCCATTCCCCCCTCCGCTGTGCTATACTCCCCCCATGCAGTGCGTGATTGACCCGGTCTTGCGGGAAATGACGGCCATTTTTGCGGATAAGCGCCGGCAACTCTGCCTGGTGGGGGGGGCGGTGCGGGATATGCTGCGGGGGAACCGGGCGCGCGACTGGGACCTCGCCACGGACGCGCTTCCCACGGAGGTCATCGCTATGTTCAGCGGCGGGGGGAAGGGCAGTTTCGTCATACCCACGGGGATAAAGCACGGCACGGTGACGGTGCACTACCGGGGGCGCGCCTTCGAGGTGACCACCTTCCGCAGCGAGAGCGGCTACAGCGACAAGCGGCGGCCTGACTCGGTGGTGTTCGGCACGTCTATCGAGGCCGACCTCTCGCGGCGCGACTTCACGATGAACGCGGCCGCGTACCGCCTGCCCGCGGGCCCGCTGATCGACCCCTTCGGCGGGGCGCAGGACGTGCGCGCGCGCCTTATCCGCTGCGTGGGCCGCCCCGAGGAGCGCTTTGCCGAGGACGGCCTGCGCCCCATGCGGGCGCTCCGCTTCGCGAGTCAACTGGGCTTCACGCTGGACGCGGCCGTGCTCGCGGCTATCCCGGGGGCCATACCCTGCACCACGCGGGTAGCGCCCGAGCGCCTCCGGGACGAAATCGAGAAGATCATCGCCTCGCCCGATCCGGCGATCGGCCTCCGGCTAATGGAGCAGACCGGGCTGCTGCGACTCCTCCTCCCGGAACTGGCCGCGTGCCGGGGGGTCGAGCAGAAGGGCTTTCACCGTTTCGACGTGCTCGATCATTCGCTCCTCGCCTGCGGCTTCGCGGCCAGAAAGGGGTACAGCCAGGAAGTGCGTACCGCCGCGCTCCTGCACGACATCGGGAAGCCCCTCTGCGCCCGCAAAGACAGCGGCGGCATCTGGACCTTTTACAATCACGAAAAAGAATCCGAGCGCCTTGCGCGGAACATACTCCTGCGCTTCCGCTGGCCTAACGCGTTCATCGAAACGGTCTGTCATCTTGTATCCGAGCATATGTTTCATTATGATGATAGTTGGACCGCCGCGGCGGTGCGGCGCTTTATTATCAGGGTAGGCGAGGAGAGCCTCAGGCCGCTCTGGCATTTGCGGAGAGCCGACGCTTACGGCATGACGGGCCAGCCCCCCCCCGCTGACTTTCTGCTCCCCTTGCAGGAGCGGGTCGAAAAGGCGCTCGCCGCGAAAAACGCGCTCTCGCTCAAGGACCTCGCCCTCAACGGCCGCGACCTGCTGGCGCTCGGCGTCCCCGCCGGCAAGCGCGTGGGGGTCATCCTGCGGGAACTCCTCGCCGCGGTCGTGGAGGACCCGTCCCTGAACACGCGGGACGGTCTGCTCGACCTCGCGGGGAGGATGCGGGGCGATTACCGCCCCCCCTCTTGAAAAAAATGAAAATTTTTTGCTATAATCAGGGGAAAATGACTTTAAAGTGCACGGTGGCGCCATATATGTGCAGGGAGGAAAGGTATGGCAAAAGTGGACAATGAAAAAAACAGGATTGTTTCTCCGACGTCGGCTGACGAAAAAAAGAAGGCTCTGGAGGCCGCGCGCCTGCAGATCGAGAAACAGTACGGCGCGGGCGCCCTCATCCGTATGGGGGAGGGGGCCGCGAACACGGGGATAGAGGTTGTCCCCTCGGGATCGATTCTTCTGGACGAGGCGCTCGGCATCGGGGGCTACCCAAGGGGTCGTATCATCGAAATCTACGGGCCGGAGTCCTCGGGCAAGACGACTCTGGCGCTCCATGCGGTCGCGGAGGCGCAGAAACTGGGGGGCATAGCGGCGTTCATCGACGCGGAACACGCCCTGGATTCGGTCTACGCGAAGAACCTGGGGGTCAACATCGACGAACTCTACGTCGCCCAGCCCGACTCCGGCGAGCAGGCGCTCGAAATCGCCGAAAGCCTCGTCCGCTCGGGCGCGGTTGACGTCATCGTGGTGGACTCGGTGGCGGCCCTTACCCCTCAGGCGGAGATCGACGGGGACATGGGGGACGCGCAGATGGGGCTCCAGGCCCGGCTTATGAGCCAGGCCATGCGGAAACTCACCGCGATCATTTCAAAATCCCGCACTATCCTTATCTTCATCAACCAGATTCGTATGAAGATAGGGGTGATGTTCGGGAACCCCGAAACGACCACCGGCGGCAACGCGCTCAAGTTCTACTCGTCGGTGCGGCTCGAGGTGCGCAAGATCGAAACGATCGAGGGGGGCAAGGACACCGACGCGCTCGGCAACCGTGTGCGGGTCAAGGTGGTCAAGAACAAGGTGGCGCCTCCCTTCAGGCGGGCCGAAATGGACATCATCTTCGGGAAGGGGGTGTCCGCGGCCGGCAGCCTCCTCGACGCGGCGGTCAAGTACAACATCATCGACAAGAAGGGGGCCTGGTTCTCGTACGGCGAAGAGAAGATCGCGCAGGGCCGCGAGAGCGCGCGGGAGTATCTCGAAACGAACAAGGACTTCGCGCGGGAGGTAGAAGCGAAACTCCGCGATGTCATGTTCCCGGGCCGCGAAAACCCCGCGCAGCAGAAGGGGAAGGCCCCGCCAAAGGCCAAGCCGTCCGCCGCCCCTGCCGCCGCGCCGCCCGCCGGCAGCGCAGGGGCCGGCAGCCCCGCGCCCGCGCCTGCCGCCCCGGCCGCGGTCCCCGTGGTCGAGGCCGCGGTATTCGCGGCGGACGCTGCCGCGGATGCCGCCGCCCCGGAGGACGATGATCTCTTCTGATGTGGTGCTTGGCCTCGGCTCGAACCTGGGCGACTCGCCCGCGGTTCTTGCCGGGGCCGCGGCGCGTCTGGGGGAACTGCTCACCTGCCCCCGGCAGGCGAGCCTCTACCTGAGCGCGCCGCTCCATGTGACGGAGCAGCCGCTGTTCTACAACACGGCGGTCGCGGGCCGCTTTGACGGGCCGCCCGAGGCCCTCCTTGCGGCCGCCCAGCGCATAGAGGCCGCGTTCGGACGGGATCGCGCGCGCGAGACCCGCTGGGGCCCCCGTCCGCTCGACATCGACATACTCCTCTTCGGGGGCCGTATCGTGTCAACGCCGCTCCTCGAGATACCCCACCCCCGCTTAAAGGAGCGCCGCTTCGCGCTTGTGCCCCTGCTCGAACTGGAGCCCGACGCCGTGGAGCCGGGCACAGGCGCCCCCTACCGGGCCTTTCTCGAAGCGCTAAAAGCGCCGCTTCCCGCGCGCGACTGGGTAAGGAAAATATGATTCCCCCGCTCATAAAACGCCCCGCGCGTTCGCGCGCGGGATGCCGCGCCGCGCTGACGCTGTTGCTGTCGATAGCCGTATCAAGGCCGGCGCTGACGCAGGAACGCGAAGACTGGGAAAGCCAGTTCCGCCTCGAAGTGGGCGCGTCCGGGCTTTCCCCCCTTATACGGGAAGAACTGATAAAACTCCGCAGGGTTACCCTGAACCCGGGCCTCAATTTTGGAAGTTTTTGGTATTTCAACAAGCTGTTCGGGCTGGGGCTTGCCTTCAACATTGCCTATCCCATTACCGGCGAAAGCAGTTTCCCTCTCACGGCTGAATTCCTGGCTGGGCCGGAGTATATGTTCCGCAAGAATCGCTTCGCGCTGCGGGTAGGCACGGGCTTCTACACGGTCCTTAGGCCGCACAAGCAGGGCATCGTAACGAGCGGCGACCCGTCGGGGACGGTGCTCTGGGATTTCGGCGTGGGCCTGAGTTTGGGGATGGACGTACATATCAATAAACTGCTGTACCTCTACTGCAAAGTGGAGGGGGGGGCGGTATTTGTTCACAAGATTGATTTTTCCGTTTCGCCGGGCATAGGCGTCGGTTTCAAAAAAAACAGGTATCCGGTAAAGCGCCAATTGGATTAACTTTTTTTTCTCCGTGCCGATATTATAAGCGGGGATAAATATGAAAGAACACTATGCGTGGAATTTTTCCGCTTGTACCGAAGTGCTCGCACGGGAGATTGCGCTGCTGAAACGCACCGCGCTCGTTCAGGAAGAGGCGCGTTCTGCGGCGGCGGTCCGCGAGTGGTCTGGTTTTGCGAAGCGGCAGCGGGACGCCGAGCGTCTCGGCCGCGAGTTTGATCGTCTCGAGGCAGAGCGCTGCGCGCTCTTCGCCGCATTGGGCGAGAGCCTCTCGGGGCGCGGTTCGCCGAAGGCAGAGGGCCTCCCCTGCGAAGGCACCCCCTTTTACGCGCTCTGCGCGGTGCTTACCGAAAGTGAACGTATCGAAATGGGGAAACTGTACCGCGAACTCAAGTTCGAGGCAGTCAAAGTAAAAATGATGCAGCAAAGTTTTGTTCAATATCTTGAGGAAATCAAAAATGTGGCGGCGGCCTTCATCGAGTCGGCCTTTCCTTCCCGCGGGGGAAAACTCTACTCGGCCCTGGGCAGCCGAATCCCCGCGGACATGCGCAGCATGATCGTGAACCGGCAGGTTTAACCTGCCGAACAATAGCAGCCGCATCCCCCCCCTTTGGGGGGGTAGGGGGGGGCACGAAAGAGGTCATCCTCCCCCCCGGGGAGGATGCGAAGATTGTCCCCCCCTCTAAAAAATCAGGATTATAAGAATTTAACCGCGAATTACGCGAATATTATTCTTAAAATTCGCGTTCATTCGCATAATTCGTTAGCAACGAAGTTGCTACTAATTCGCGGTTAAATTTTGACTCCCCTCCAAAAACAAGGAATCTTTAAACAGTCCACAGATACACACAGATAATCACCGATTTTCACCAATTAAAGACACGATTAGTAATAAGAAATCTGTGTTTATCTGTGTAAATCTGTGGATACAATAGCGTACGGGTGGGGGAGGGGTAAAATAAAAAAGGCTGAAACCAAACCGAAGTCTGGCTCCAGCCCTGCCCTTGAGGCATTGCCGAACGCATAGTGATTTGGGAGGGGAACTATGCGCCCGACATTATATATATCGACAGTACTGTAGAAAAACTTTAGTTTTTTTTTAAATTTTTCAGGCCTTGATCGTTCCCCCTTAAAATGCTATTATGTCCCCATGAACATAAAAAAAACAACGTTCGGGGTGCTTTCCAGCGGGAAGAAGGCGCGCCTCTATACCCTTAAGGCGGGGGACCTCCGCCTTTCGCTGACGGACTTCGGCGCGGCGTGGACGAGTCTCGTCGTGCCGTCCCGTACGCAAGGCAAGGCGGATGTCCTCCTCGGCTTCCCGACGCTCGAGGGCTACACCCGCCAGGGCCCCTACCTGGGGGCCACGATCGGCCGCTTCGCGAACCGCATCGGCGGCGGCGCCTTTTCGCTGGGGGGCGTCCCCTTCAGTCTCTTCCTGAACGAAAAAAAGGCCTCCCTGCATGGGGGCAGGCGCGGCTTCGACAAGCGCCTCTGGAAGGCCGAGACCTTTCAGGAGACGGACGGCGCGTTCGTCTGCTTCAGCCTCGAGAGCCCGGATGGGGACGAGGGCTTCCCCGGGCGCGTCAAGGTCGTCGTGAGTTACGGCCTCACCAAGGCCAACGAACTGATCGCGGACTACCGCGCCGAGGCGGATCAGGACACCCCCATCAACCTTACCAACCATGCGTACTTCAACCTGGCAGGCGAGGGGGCGGGGAGCATCCTCGATCACGAGTTGCAACTTAACGCATCCTCCTATCTGGAAGTTGACGGCGATCTCATACCCACGGGGGCCTTTCTGCCCACGGCCGGGGGGCCCTTCGACTTCTCCGAGCGCAAAGCCTTGCGCCCCGGCGCGGAGGCGGCGGGCGGGGGCTACGATCACTGTTTTGTGATCGATGGGGACGCGGGCGAACTGCGGCACTGCGCGGAGGTGTTTGAGCCCCGCTCCGGCCGGTCGATGCGGGTCTTCACCACGCAGCCGGCGCTCCAGTTGTACACGGGCAACATGCTCCACGCCCTGGCCGGCAAGGCGGGCAGCGTCTACGACGCGCATGCGGGCTTTTGCCTGGAAACCCAGCACCTCCCGGACTCGCCCAACCGGCCCGAGTTCCCCTCCGCGATCTTCGGCCCCTCGCGGCCCTATCACGAGCGGAGCGTCTTCCGTTTCGACTGGTAGGGGGGGGCTTCCATGCGCGTGACACGGGCGCTCATCAACCTTGATTTTTTCAGGGCCAATGTGCGGGCAGCCCTTGAGCGGGCAGGGGGGGGGACGCTCCTCTGCGTTCCGGTAAAGGCTGAC
>JAISTO010000142.1 GCA_031272575.1 Treponema sp.
TGCCGGTATGCGGATAGGGCGCAAAAAGGCGCCCCCACACCGTCCGCCCCCCCCTGGGGCGCACTGCGTTGCGCCCCACCCCCCCAAGCGACGCCATGGAAACAAGACTCAGCGGCACAGAGTGCCGCGGCACCCTGTGCCACGGCACCCTGTGCCACGGCACCCTGTGCCTCCTCCTCCTGATGCTCCTCGCGCTCTGCGGGTGCGCCCGCCATGCCCCCGCCCCCGGCGCGGAGCCCCCCCGGGATGACGCGCCGCTCGCCGCGCTCCCCCTCGGTGAGGCCCCCCTCTGGTTTGAACTGGGTCCCGAGGGCCCGCGGCGCATAGCCTCCCCCGCTGACGCCTCCCTCGAGGACTTCGTCCCCTGGCCCCTCTCGCGCCGCGTCGCGGGCCTCCTCCCCCAGGATACCCTCCTCACCCTCGTGATCAACCGCCAGGGCTTTCTCGTCCTCCGCCCCGCCGCGGACGCTGCCCTCGTCATGACCCTCGCCTTCGACCCCGCCTGGGATACCTGCGTCGCATCCGCCGCTTTCTTCGTGGGGGAGACGCCCGCGGCCTTCCTCTCCCGTGACACTTTTTTTAGCGTGGGCGGCCAGCAGGTCCCTGATGCCCCGGTGCGGCTCCTCCCTCCCCCCGGGGAGGAGCCGCGGGGCATAGTCCCCGAGGCGCTCAGGGCCTATCCGGCGGCCGCGGGCTGGGAGGCCGCGGGGCTCTTCCCGGCCCCGGACGGCCTCTGGTACCTCCGCGTCTGCCGCCCCGGCCCCACCGACGATCAGGGCGAGCAGGTCTTCCTCCGCGCCGCCTCCCTCGAGGCCCCGGCCGCCCCCATCTCCCTGGGCGGCTGGTACGCCGCCTCAGCGCCCGAGCCCCTCGCCGCGGCCCCGGCCCCGCTCGCCAGGGCCCTCGCGGCGGCCTTCGCGCAGGCAGGGAGCGCCTCCTTCGCGGAGCTCGCCTCTCCCGGCGCCTCCCGCCGCGTTTTCGCCCCCGCCGCCGGGCCGGCGGACGCCGGATCGGCAGGCACCGGATCGGCGGACGCCGGATCGGCAGGCGCCGGATCGGCAGGCGCCGATATGGCGCTTTCCCCCCTCTCAGGCTTCTTTCGCGAAGGGGACTCCCCCCTCGCCTTCGTCATCCTCCCGGACGGCAGGGGCTTTTTTACCCTCGCGGAAACCCCGGCCGCCCCCTTCAGATTCCCCCCGCTCCCCGCCGGTTTCTGCTACACCGCCGCCGCCCTCGCCGGCCCCACCCTCGCCGCCGCATGGGAAGAGCAAACCGACGCCGCGGTCGGCGCCGCCGGCTTCGTCCTTATCCCCGCGCCCTGGGAGTAGGCTACTCGCCACCCGCCCCCTGCCACTCGGCCAGTTTGCGGTGCAGGGTCTTGCGGCCGAGCCCGAGCACCTGCGCGGTCTTGCTCTTGTTGCCCTTGCAGAGCGAGAGCGTATCCCGCACGATGATACGCTCCGCCTCGACCATGGACGCGCCCCGCGGAATGCGGATGAAACGATCGGCCTCCTCCGCGCTGCGGAGCGTGGGGGGCAGGTCCTGCTCTTTGATCAGCGGGCCCCGTGTCATTACCACCGCGCTCTCGATGCAGTTCCGCAGTTCGCGCACATTGCCCGGCCAGTCGTAGTGATAGATCGCGGAGCGCGCTTTTTCATCAAGCCCCTCGATGTTCTTGTGATTTTCTTCCGAGAACTCTTTCAGGAAATTCGAGGCCAGCAGGGGAATGTCATCCTTGCGCTCCCGCAGCGGCGGCACCGTTATGTTTACCACATTGAGGCGGAAGTAGAGGTCTTCGCGGAACGTGCCTTTTTCGATTTCCGCTTTGAGGTCCTTGTTCGTGGCCGCGAGCAGGCGGACATCAACCTCGAGCGTCTCCTCGCCCCCGACCCGCTCAAACTTTCGTTCCTGTAAAACCCGCAGCAGTTTGATTTGGACGTTTTGGTCGATCTCGCCGATCTCGTCCAAAAAGAGCGTGCCCTCGTTAGCCAGTTCGAAGCGGCCCCGCAGCCGCGCCCCCGCGCCGGTGAAGGCCCCCTTCTCGTGGCCGAAGAGTTCGCTTTCCAGGAGGCCGGAGGCCAGCGCCGCGCAGTGCACCTTGACGAGCGGCTTGTCCCTGCGGGGCGAGAGCGCGTGAATCGCGTCGGCCACCAGTTCCTTCCCCACCCCGGACTCGCCGGTGACGAGGATCGACGCTTTTGACGGCGCGGCCCGGCTGATCATGTCGAAGACACGGCGCATGGCCGCGCCCGTCCCGATGATCTGCTGGAAGCACTTTTTTTGTTCGAGTTCCTCTTCCAGGCGGCGGTTCTTCAGCGCCAACTCCTGCCCCGCGAGCGCGCGCTTCACGAGCATCGCGAGGTGATCGAGGTTGACCGGCTTGGTGAGGAAGTCGAACGCGCCGGCCCGCATCGCGTCCACCGCGGTTTCCACCGACCCATGCCCCGTCAGTATGATCACCGGCACGGCCGGGCTTTCCGCCGCGATGCGCCGCAGCAGTTCCCCGCCGGAGAGCCCCGGCATCGCCAGGTCCGTAACCACGAGATCGATGTCGCCCTTCAGGAAGCGCTTCCAGCCCTCGTCCCCGTCCGCGGCCGTCACCGCCTCGTAGCCTTCCAGCGTGAGCGCCTCCGCGAGCCCTTCGCGGATGTTTTTTTCGTCGTCAACAATGAGGAGTTTGAAGATCATCGGGGGTAGTATAGCAGGGCCGGGGGAATTGTGCAATGGTGGGTGGGGAGTTGACAGTGTTCCCCACTCCCGCTCGCCATTCCGCGGCTCGACCGCGGAATCTACTCCCCTGCGGCTCCGTTCGCAGGGGCGGGGCGGAGAGACCACTGTCAACAAGTTAAGAAAAGTGACAATCGTCATTCCGCGGCTTGGAAACGGGACCGAGCAGCTTCGCTGCGTCAGTTCGTAGAACTGCGGTTCCCCTCTCCCCCGCGGAATCTCTACCAAAAAGGCCCTTTTTTCAATAGATTGCGTAGTTCGGTTAAAACCGAACTATGTCAAGCCCGGCAATGACGGCCTTGTTTTCCTTAACTTGTTGACAGTGGCGGGGAGAGCCCCCGCCGATCTACGGCAGTCACATTTATTTACGCACGCTGGCCGCCTACGGCGGCTTGCGTGGCTTGGTAGGTGCGACTGCACAGATCGGCAGGATCTCTCCCCGCCGCCTACCATAAGCAACGCGTCATGCGTACCTTTTTGCGAAGGGATTTCTCGCAGGTCACAGCCTTCTAATCATTTTCCCCGTCCGCCTCCCACCCCAACACAACGCGCAAACGCGCTCGTCATTCCGCGGCTTGTCCGCGGAATCTGGCGGGATCGAGACTCCGCGCGGAAGAGGGGAACCTTCGGTTCCGTTTCCGAGGCGCGGAGTGACGGACGTCCCTACCCCCGCCCCCGCATCACGCCCAAGTCCCAAGTCCCAACAAGCACTACCCAACCCTTACTCGCAATCCCCATCGCCTCCGCATCACGCCCCCGCATCACGCCCCCTACTCCCTACTCCCCAAGCGGCCGTAGGCCGCCGCCCCCTTGACTCCCTGCGCTTTTCCCGCTATACTGCCCCCATGTTGCAGTTCAAAGACTATATTGCGGATTGGCCGGATGTGCCATATCCCAATTTTGCCGGATGGCTCTATGGGTTGGCGGAAAAGTGGGGCGAGCGGCAGGCCATTCTGTACCGTTCGGGGGGCCGGAAGGAGTTTACCGTCTGGTCCTTTGCCCGTCTCGAGCAGGAAGCGAAGCGCGTGGCGCGGGGGCTTCTGGCGGCCGGGCTTACGAAAGGGGACCGGGTCGCGCTCTGGTGCGAAAACCGCCCCGAGTGGATGGCCGTTTGGCTCGGCGCCGCTATCGCGGGGCTCGTCATCGTGCCTATCGATTTTCTGGCCTCGGAAAACGAGTGCGCAAACATCATCACCATAACGAAGGCGGGGGCCTTTTTTCACTCCGCAAAGAAGCGCCTCTTTGCCGAGTCCCTCCCGGAAAGGGGCATTAAGGTCCCGGTCGTCGTGGACATGGGGGGCCTGGGCGGCTACGATGCCTTCGGCGCGGGGGATGCGGCGCAGGCCCTGCCCGCGGTCTCCAGCATAGGCGAGCGCGATCCGGTCTCGATAGTCTTTACCTCCGGCACGACCGGCTTCGCCAAGGGGGTCACCCTCTGCCACAAGGGGATCATCGCGAACGCCAGCGCCGCGATCCAGTCCCTCAGAGCCTACAAGGAGGATGTCTTTATCAATGTGCTGCCCCTTCACCACACCTATCCCACCACCTGCTCCTTCATTGCCCCGCTCACCGCGGGGGCGTCGACCATCATCGTTGAAAAACTCGTGGGCTCTGTGGTGGTGGATGACATAAAGGACGGCCACGGCAACTTCCTCATCGCGGTGCCCCTGCTCTACGATAAGGTGATGGCCGCTATCGCCAAGGGCTACGACGCGCTCCCCGCGCCCCTGCGGGGCATCCTCAACGTGCTGCGGAGCATCGCGCTGGCCGAGGCGAACCGGGGGCGCGTGGGCTTCGGCCGCGCCATGCTCAAGGTGGTCCGCAAAAAGGCGAAACTCGACTCGCTGCGCATCATCGTGGCCGGGGGCGGCCCCCTCAGCCTCCGCACCGCGAACTTCTTCGACTCGCTCGGCTTCAACATGGTGCACGGCTACGGCATGAGCGAAAACAGCCCCCTCATCAGCGTGAACACCCCCTGGCATCGCCGCAACGCGTCCGTGGGGCTGCCGGTCAAGTACACGGAAGTGAAGATCATCAACCAGAATGAAGAGGGGGTCGGCGAGATCGCGGTCAAGTCACCCTCGATCATGCTCGGCTACTACGAAAACGCGGAGGCGACGGCCGAGGTCATCACGGAGGATGGCTGGCTCCTCACCGGCGACCTTGGCTGCATTGACCGGGACGGCTACATTTACATTAACGGCCGCGCCAAGAACCTCATCGTCAGTTCCGGCGGGAAGAACATCTACCCGGAGGAAATCGAGGGGCATTTCGCACAGTCAAAGGTGATCGCGGAGATCCTCGTCGTGGGCCGCAAGGAAAAAGAGTTCGGCGGCGAGCAGATTTTCGCGGTGGTGGTGCCCAACTACGAGTACCTTGCGGCCGCCCACGCGGGCCGGGAGGGGGACGACGCCTTCATCGCGGGCCTGGTGAAGCGGGAGATCGAGCAGGTGAACCGCTCGCTCGTGGGATACAAGAAGATCAGCGACTTCACGCTCCGCAAAGAGCCCTTCGAAAAAAACGCCCAGCAGAAGATCCGGCGCTTTTTGTATAAGAGTTATGCGGAGTAGGGGGTGGGGAGTGACGGCCTAATCCCCCCCCCTGGGAAGGGGCTTGGGGGGCCCTTCTGGCTCCTCCTCGTCCCCCATAGGGACTGCCAAAAAGAACTGCGTACTTACCGGCGCGCGCTTTTCGGCGGGGGCCTTGCGGGGGCCTTTTCGTTTCCCGAAGCCGTCCCCCTGGCGCTGCTTGCGCGGCCCCTCACAAAAGAGGAGGCCGCCCGCATGGGGGTTCTGCTGCGCGCCGCCACCCGCGCGGGCGGGGGCTGGTTTCGGGCGGGCGGGAACCTTTTGACGGCCGCGCCGCCTCCGGGGGCTCCCCGGCGGGGGCCTCTCGCATTTTTCGGCCCCCGTCTCGAGCCGGATCCGGCGCGGGTGCTGGCAGAGAGCGGCTTAATCCGCGGTGCGCCGGTAACGGACGCCCCGCTCGTTGCCGCGCTCCTCGAAGAGGGGGACTCGGAGCGCATAGCGCGGGGCCTCCCCCCCCCTCCGCCGCTCGCGTTCCGGGCCGCGTCCCTTGCATGCTGCGTCATAACCCCCCTGGACAGCGGGGCGGAGGGGCTGTCATTCCGCTGGCGCATACTGCCGGGGGTGTGGCTCCCGTCCTGCAAAAAAACGGGGGCCCCGGCATGACATGCTGCCGCACCGCGAAGGGCCGCGCTTTCATCAACCTGAAAGTGACTCCGGGCGCGTCGAAAACCGCCTGGGCGGGCGAGGCGGAGGGCAGGCTGCGTGTGCGGGTCGCGGCCGCGCCCGAGGACGGCAAGGCGAATGCGGCGCTCTGCGCGTTCGTCGCGAAGGGCCTCGGCTGCGCGAAAAAGGAGGTCATCCTCGAGGCCGGGGGGGCAGCGCGGCTCAAAACGATCAGTATCCCTCTTGCATATTTGGAGCGTTTTATGGTATACTGCAAAAAATAAAATGCGGGCTGTCCGGACGGGCCGCCCGTTTAAAGGAGATACTATGAAAAATGTATTGTGCGTATTGTTGATAGCGGCGTTCGCCGCGGGCGCGGCCTTTGCCGCGGATCCGGTCGAGGGCTTCTGGATTAGCCGTGATGAAAAAACCGGCAAGGACACCGGGGGCTGGCAGATTTATCAGGAGCGCGGTGTACTTTTCGGCCGGCTTCTTTCGGGCAAGGATGTGAAGGCCGACACCAAAGCGGACAAATGCATCGGCCCGTACAAGGGCTTTCCGGAAAAGGGCACCCCCTCGGAACTGACGGTGCTCGGGCAGCGCTGGATTTTCGGCCTTACGCGGGTGGAAACCGGCTCCTGGTCGGGCGGCAGTGTGATCAACCCGGAAGACGGCAAAGTGTGGAACTGCAAAATTATCTTCCATGCCGCGGACGGCAAAAAGTTCAAGGTCGACACTCTCGAAATGCGCGGTTCCTGGGGCCCTTTCGGCAGAAGTCAGTACTGGCCCAAGGCGACGGAAGCGCAGGTTCTCGCGATAAAGTAGCGGCGTTCAGAGGGGGAACTATATGACCAGGGGCATTCTTATTGCGGGGAACGATTCTCCGCTCCTCAACGCGCTGGGCGCGGAGGCGGGCAATCGCGTAGATCAGTACGCCGCGGCCCTGTTGCCGGGCGGCGGCGGCGCGGCGAAGCACAGCGACCGGAAGCGCGCGGCGCTCCCCTGGTCACTCGGCAGCCCGATCTCGACCCGCACACTCATCGTGTCAGCGGAAAACCGGCTTTCTCAAATAAACGAGGCCATCTTCGTCTGCGCCCCGCCCTCTCTTTGCAAAAGCCCCGGCGATCTCGAACTGCGCGATATCGAGGCAATCGTCAACGAGCAGATAAAGGCCTGGCTCTGGCTTATACGGGAGCAGTTTCTTTACTTCAGCAGGCAGGGCGCGGGTACGCTCGCGTTCGTGGCGCCGGAGCCGGCCCCGCAAAAACAACGCAAGGGGGGCAGCGCCGATCTGCTGGGGCCCACTGCCGCCGCGGCCTTCCGGGCATTTGCGTCCGGCGTGCTCGCGTCCCCCCGGGACGACGCGCTCAAGGTGCTCGGTTTTACCGTGAAGGACGCTCTCCTGAAAGACAACGAAGCCCGGATCGCCGCGTGGATATTCAAAGCAATGGAAGAAACGTCCCCGAAACACGGCGGCGTCTGGCGCCGTTACAGCAAGTTTTCTTTCATGAATACGCTGAAGTCTCCGCTGCGCTTCCTGCCGTTTTAAACACCAGCGCCGCCTTCCCCTGCCTGGTCCAGTCCCGCAGGTCACGGGCAAATTGTTCGCGGCTTGGGGCGTCGAGACCGGCCTCCGGTTCGGACAGGATGACAAGGCGCGCCTCCCCGGCAAGTTCGCGGGCGAGCAGTATGCGCCGCAGCATCCCCCCGGAAAACGCCGAGACGGGCTCAGAGGCGCTGCGGGAAAAGCCCGCCCGCGCCACGATATTCTGCGCCCACGCTTCCAAAAAGGGGATATCCAAAAAAAAGGCGCCCCTTCTGTGGTACACATGGATAATCAAACTTTCGCTTAGGGGGAGCCCCCCCCCTGCCGCGGCCGCGGTCCCCGCGGGGAGATACGCGCCTCCCGCGCCGCGGAAAGCGCGGGGGCCCTTTCCCGCTGTCTCTATCCCATTGATGATGACAGATGCCCCGGCGGGCGGCGCCTCGAGCCCGGCAAGTGAGCGCTCGAGCGGGTCGAGGAACTCCCCGCGCGGCCCGCTGACGCGCACGATATCCCCCGCATAGAGGTCGATGCCCCAGTTGGAGACCAGACCTCTGCACCGGAGGAGCGGCTTTCCTGTGTTTTTGGGGGGAAGGG
>JAISTO010000152.1 GCA_031272575.1 Treponema sp.
TAGCTCGGCGCGGCCAGGGCATAGAATTCGCCATGGATAAGTTCGTTTCGCTCGCCGGGCGCAAGGGGCCAGTCCTTGTAGTCCTCGTAGGAATAGCGCCGCAGCACCAGTTCAGGCCCCCGCTTGAGGCGGCGGGGGCTGGCGTACTCGTCATCCTCCTGGAAGGCGAGGGTGGACAGAGTGCTGGCCTTGCGGGGAGTCTAGCAGGGGGGCGGGGGGTAACGCAAGAGGGCGGCGCTCCGTAGTTAAGCCACAGAGCGGCCGCTTAGTTCACAGTTCCGTATACCGGTTGTCTACCCGCAAGTTTTTGCCATTTATATACCCATACACTTTTATGTTGACTGAATTGATAAAAATCCCCAAATAATTTCCCTGCATTTGTATGGCATAAGAGCCTTCAAAGACAAAATCTTTATTGTTCCGATAGCTGTTTTTATCGGTGCATACAAATTTAATGATATGTGAGGAAATATGTATTTGCTGCGCTATATTTTTGGCTTGCGTATCAAGCATATCCCACATTCTTTCCTGCATGGACTGCCATTCTGAGTTGTATTCGATTTGCCGCGTTTTCCAACTGGAACGAGTTCTTCGCGCAGCAGATAGGTAATCCGCGTTAGATGTCTCCATCAGATACTCATCAATGGTATCAAGAACATCCTGGCATATCCTGATTTTCATAGGATAATCAGAAGTATCGCCAAGTGTTTCTTCTGAGATACTTATGATATCTTGAAAATGGTCATATTCCCAGCGCTCACGGGATTCTCGTTCCCTTGACGCCGCATCCTGCTTCTGCGTGTTCTGCGCACTGCCTACGCCGAACAGCGCCGTAAAATGACTGTCGACCGCAATGTAGTTTCGGTACTGGGCTTCGACTTTTCCGGTTTCCACTTGCAGCACCCGCAGCATAAGCCGATAGGAAGAACCAATAGTGGTGAGCGTTCCTGTAACGACTGACTGCGCACCCAGCATCTGGCCGATTCGCTGTGCAGATTCATCGCTTACTTCACCGGAAGCCTGAAACTGTAGTTCGGTCCGTATGAGATCCAACTCTTTTCGATCAACAACAACCAGTTTGTTGCTGTCCAAAAGATCCGCCGCGAGTTCTTCCAGAACATACTCTGAGAACTTCTCAGAGGGCGAGTTAAAATTGACCAGAGCAATATTATTGCCCTTCGTCAACCGGCTGTCGATAAGCAGCGCTGCCTCGCGAATCGCTGTGTCGAGAGGCATCCCGCTCGTGTTCGCTGTTCTTCCGCTGCTTGCGCATCCCAAACTCAAAAAGAGCAGCAAAAACGGGAGCGTCGCCAATCTATTTTTCACCATGTTGTTCCTCCTGCCGGCTCCAGCCAGCCTGCGGGTCTTTCCCCGCCGCCATACATTTCTACCCAGTACGATACACGCAGAGAGACTCCGATCCCTGCCGCATACAGAGCGGCCCGTTTTGAGGAAAAAGAGGATAGTCCGAAAGGTTTAACCGGAAGGCTTAGTGCGCGAAAAATTACGCTGCGGGGGGGGGGGCAGAGACCGAACAAAACGCCCCAGAGAGGAGATTATTGAGATATGCACGGCGCTTCGCGCTGTGGCGCGCCACGTCTAAGCATGACGTGGGCACGCGGCGATTAAGAAACAAGGTACGCATAACCAAAAACCTCCTTTTTCGTGCGGGGGTCTCGCCTGCATAGCGGTTACTCCCCCGTGGGTTTAAGCAACCCCGCGCTTGAATACCCATAAAAAATATAGCACACCCCCGAATAAAATGTCAAGTATTTTAAGCAAAAAGTATTGAAAAAAGTGAAAAATTTGTTTTTGGAGGGACGAGGATAGATTCCGCGGTCGAGCCGCGGAATGACATCCGTCATGCGGGGAAAAGCCCCAGGAGGCCGCGCACTTCGTCGTCGGTGAGGGTCTCCCGCTCGATGAGGGCGTCGCTCAGGCGCACCAGTTCGCCGCGGTGCTTCGAGAGGATCTGCCGCGCCCGCTCGCGGCCCTGGTCGAGGATCTCCTGCACGGCCTTGTCGATGCGGCGGGCCGTGTCGTCAGAGTAGTTCTGACGCCGGGCTATTTCCCGCGCCAGGAAGATGGGCTCGTCCTCCTGGCCGTACGCGACCGGGCCGAGCCCCCCATGCATACCCCACTCGCAGACCATGTGCCGGGCCAGTTCCGTGGCCTGCTGTATGTCCTGCTTGGTGCCGGTCGTCGTCTCGTTGTAGAGGAGGTTTTCCGCGGTCCAGCCCCCGTAGCAGATGACGATGCGGGCCTCGATCCAGCCCCGTGTGCGGCTGTAGTGGTCCTCCTCCGGGAGGGAGAGCGCCATGCCGAGGGCCTGGCCATGCGGCACTATGGTGACCTTGTGGAGGGGGTCCGCGTTTTCGAGGAAGTAGTGAAGGAGAGCATGGCCTGCCTCGTGCACCGCCGTCATGCGGCGCTCTTTGTCCGACATGACGAGCGCGCTGCGGGCGACCCCCATCAGTATCTTGTCGCGCGCCTCCTCGAAGTCCTCTTGCGCGACCACGTCTTTGTCCTTGCGCGCCGCGTAGAGCGCGGCCTCGTTCGCGAGGTTGGCGATGTCCGCGCCGCTCATGCCCGGGGTCGAGCGCGCCACCCGCGAGAGGTCGACGTCATCGTCGAGGGGGATGTTTTTCACATGGATGTTGAGTATGTCCTCGCGCTCGCGGATGTCCGGCATCGCCACCGTGACCTGCCGGTCGAAACGCCCCGGCCGCAGGAGCGCCGGATCGAGCACGTCAGGCCGGTTCGTCGCCGCCAGGATGATCACCCCCTCTTTCGAGTCGAAGCCGTCCATCTCCACGAGCAGTTGATTCAGCGTCTGCTCCCGCTCGTCATGGCCGCCCCCGTAGCCGGCCCCGCGGGTCCTGCCGACCGCGTCAAGTTCATCAATAAAAATGATACAGGGGGCGCTCTTCCGGCCCTGCTCGAACAGATCGCGTACGCGGCTCGCCCCGACCCCCACAAACATCTCCACGAAATCGGAGCCGGACATATGGAAGAACGAGACCCCGGCCTCGCCTGCCACGGCCCTGGCCATCAGCGTCTTGCCCGTGCCCGGCATGCCCACGAGGAGTACCCCCTTGGGAATCCGCGCGCCCATCTTCGTAAACTTTTCGGGGTTCTTCAAAAACGCGACCACCTCCTGTAGTTCGTACTTCGCGTCCTTCTGGCCCGCGACATCCTCGAACGTGGCCTTTTTTTCGTTATCGTGGTAGCGCTTCGCCTTGCTCCGGCCGAACGCGAAGGCCCTGCCCCCGGGCCCGGCCTGCATATTGCGGACCAGAAACAGCACCAGCAGAAAGGCCAGGAGGAAGGGCAGGGACTGCTCCGCAATACGCCAGAAGTTCCAGGCTCTGCCCGTCCCATCGACGAGCAGACCCTCCTTCCGGGAATTGCCCTCTTCGAGCAGGGCGGGCATCAGAGTCGGGTCGTCGTAGGGGATCTTCGTCTTGTAGAGGGCCCCGTCTTTTTGCCTGATTTCGACTGTGCCCCCATCCCGAATGTTCACCGAGAGGAGCAGGCCCTCTTCGAGGCGCTCCCGGAACAGCGAGTAGGGTATCTCCTGCATGGGAGCGGCGGGCTTACGCACAAAAAAAATGATGACCAGAGCCGCCGCCGCCAGCAGCGCGAAGATCGCCGCGGGGGAGGGCCCCTTTCGCTGCGAGACGGGGCCCGTGGGCGCGCCTCCATTCAAATTCACATCAACCCCCTGGTTTTATTCTTTTGATACCATAGCAGAGACGGACATTTTTATCAAGGGGGGGCTTGAGACGGCTGGCGCCGCGACGCGGAGTGACGGAAGCCCCCCTCACGCGGATTTGCGCACTACCACCGTGGTAGGGAGCGACACGATAAGCGCGTTGTCATCTTTGCCGGTGCTGTTGTGCACGATCATCTCGACCGCGCGGCAGCCCATGGCGCGCTTCTGCACATTCACCGTCGTGAGCGGGGGGCTCGTGTACGCTGACATTTCGATATTGTCAATACTGATGATGGCCGTGTCCTCCGGGATGCGGATCCGGCGCTCGTTGAGGTACTGGAGTATGCCGATAGCGACCTCGTCCGAGCCCGCGCAGATGGCGCGCGGGAGTGTGCCCTCCGCGCTGTGGAGGCCCCGCACCGCCTCGTAGCCGGAGGGCATATCCCGCGCGTTGGTGATCGAGAGGCGCGAGATGTCCCCCAGGCCCCGCTCGAGGAAGGCCTGCCTGAAGCCGGCGACCCGCTCGTCAAATTCGCCGATGTACGCGATGTCGGTGCAGCCCCGCCCGAAGAGGTAGGCCGTTGCTTTCCAGGCGGCATCCTGCCGGTCCAGGTACACCGACGAGAGCCCCTCGGCCTTCCATTCCACGCAGACTATCCGCGCTATGCGCTCTTTTATCCGCGTGATGATCCGGCGGTCGTTTTCATCTTTGAGGCATTGATCGGTGGCGAGGAGGAGGAGGCCGCAGACTTCTTCCGAGTGGATAAGTTGATTGAAGAGCACCGGGTCTTTCAGTTCGTCGAAGAAGCGGATAAAGCGGATGTGGTACCCATGCTCGTGGGCCGCCGAATGTATCCCGGCGATGATCTCCGCGTAGTAGGGCCGCAGGAAGACCTCCGCATTGCAGAGCACCAGCCCGATCTGGTTGTCCGCCAGCGCCGCGCTCTCGCCCATAAGGAGCGCCCGCGCGAAGCGGTTGGGCCGATACCCCAGGTCGTCTATGGCGCGCAGAATTTTTTCCCGCGTCCCGGCCGCCACCGCGCGATCGGTCCCGTTCAGCACATACGAGACCATGCTGCGCGTGACCCCGGCCCGCCGCGCCACATCCTGCTGGGTTATGCGTTTTTTCGTTTGCATGGGTTATGGGGTATAATGACACCATGCGCCAGTTCTTGCAAGGGGGGGGTGGGGAAGTGGGGAGTAGGGAGCGCGGCCTTGACAGGGACTCTTTCTTATGCGCTACCATAGTATGCGAGAGGCTGCTGATGCGCTTTTATTTGGGCTTGTCGTTTTTGGGGGGGAAGGGAGGGCCGCGCGCGGGGTACGAGGCTCTGCATGCGGAGGGCCGCAGGGTGCTTGCGCTGCTGGATGGGCAGCACCTGGGGGGTGGCGCGCTACAACGTGCGCGCCCAGGGGGGGCGGACAATGATAGGGCGCACTATGGTGCGCCCTGCCGGGCTAAGGGTCTGGTAATCGCCCCCCCTCCTGATTCAATAGACATTGCGCCTTCGGGGCGGCCTTTTTTTGCGGATCATCATGCGGACTTCAGCATTTCTCACTCGCGCGCTCTGACGGGGGTGACGTATGTGGACGGCGGGGCGCGGACGGGCTGTGATGTTCAGTTCGTGGACGCTGCGCGGCGTTACGAGGGGGTCTGCCGGGAGTTTTTTCGAAGGGAGGAGCGCGGTTACGTGGAGGCGGCGGCGAATGCGCTGGACGCGGCGGCGCGGTTTTGCCGTATCTGGGCGCTGAAGGAGGCTTTTTTGAAGGCGCGGGGCCTTTCGGTGACCGACTTTGCGCGCGCGCCCGCTTTTTCCGCCCGCGCTATGGGTCTCGACGCGTCCGGCATGGAGTTTTTTGTCTACGATGTGGGGGACGCTTCGTGCCCCTATGTGTGTGCGGCGGCGCTCGAGGGGGCGGCGACAGGGGAGTCCCGTGCGCCGGAACTGCGGTGGTATTCCGCGGGGCAGGGTGCGGACGGGGGAACTGCCTCCCGCAGGGGCGGGGAGGGGGCGCGCAGCGCCGGCTTAAAGCACCACGTCGAAGATGCGGCAGGGGCCGGCCTCGACCCACTCCTCTTTCGGCGTCCGGTGCGGTTCCTGGCGCAGGTCGAAGGTGACCAGATAGCCGGCTGAAGCGCCCCTGCCTGCCAGGTAGCCTGCCAACTGGGTGAGCGCGTCTTCCCGCGCCGTCTCCCCCCGCCACAGTTTCAGTTCGATGACAAACTCGTCCCGGCCATAGTTCACCACGATGTCCATGCGCTGCAGGTTCGTCAGTTGGCTCTCGATGTGGTAAAAGCCGTCCCCGTTGATCAGCGGCGCGAGGTAGGACAGAAAGAGGAGCCGCCCGTGCCGTTCGAAAAAGTCCGCGTCCCGCTCCGTGTAGATTGTGCGGAAATGCCGGGCGAACTTCCGCAGCGCCAGTTCCATGTCGAAACGCCCCTCCCTGACGACATCGTGTTTCAGCACGCCGCTCTGCATGGTCTGCCGCCGGCTGCGGTCGTCTTCGCGGGACATGAAGTAATCACATATACAGAGTTCAAACACTCTGTTGTGCACCAGTACCTTGCCATCCGCAACTTTAAGGAAGCAGAACATCAAAGCCCAACTGAGCGTAGGATTGTAAGGGGAGTACGCTTTTTCGGCGCCCCGGATAAGAATATCGTAGACATAGTCGTACAGGTCCTGGTACATTTCCATGTTTTTGAAAATGTCGTCGAAGAGGGTGTTCCGCTCGTCCAGCAGCAGTTTTACCGCGTGGAAGATACCCTCGTTGTTCCACTTTTTTTCGGCGCTGCCGTCGATGAGCATACAGATGCGGGACACGAGGAAAGGATAGCCGCTCGTCCAGCGGTAGATTTCTTCCGCTATGCCCGCGATGTCCATGCCGGTATGATGATCCGCCTCGTACTCGCTGAGCATGGTGGCAATCTCCGCAGGGTGAAACGACATATCCACGTCGAAGGGGGCCGCGATGTTCCAGGGGGAAATGTGGTCGGTGTTTTCCTGGGCCGCGGGCGTATAGATGCCCTCTTTTATCATCTTCATTTTGATGTTCCTGATGTCGACGACGCCGGCCAGGATAACGCTTTGAAAGGTGAAGTCCCTGCCCGTGCTCCGCTTGAGATATTTGTCGCGGAGCAGCCCCAGGAACGAGAGATAGGTTCTGAGACTGATGAACGCGTCCGCCTCGTCGATCATAAGGACGATCTTCCGCCCCTCGCACATAGTGCTGAGGTGATCGTTCAAGGCGACGAAATCTTTCACCGACGGGTCCATCCAGCGCTCGATGTAGGCCGTTTCGCCGGCCACCGAGGTGAAGTGAAGCGCCCTTTGCACCAGCCGCAGGAAGACCGGGCAAAACGCCTCCTCGGTTTCGAAGGACGCCCTTCCCAGCCCCTCGAGGCTTATCCACACGCAGATGTAGTCATCCGCCAGGGCGCCGCAGAGCGCGTTGATCGTCGTCGTCTTGCCGTACTGCCGCCCCCGGTTGATCGTAAAGTAGAGGCCCTGGTCGATCATCGCGCGGATCTGGCGCACTTTGCCCGAAATGTCGACCATATAGTGTTTGTCCGGCACGCAGACGCCGGTGACATTGAATCGCCGTGTTTCCATAGAGAGAGTATAGCACAAAGCGGCCCGGGATGGCAAGGGGGGCTAAAAGTCCCTGTCGTATCAGGCCGTGGGCAGCGCGGCCTTTCCCATCGTCTGCTGCTGTCGTTCGCAGTAGACGGCTTGGGCGGTACCCATGTTCAATATGCGCTTCCTCCTCTTTGCCGGCATTCCAAAGATCGATAGATTTCAGCATTATTGCCGCCTTTTTTTCCCGCCATAAACCAGAGTACCACGGTCGCGCCGCTCGCTGTAAAGTCATAAGGCGCCTGACCACTTGAAAGTGGTCAGGCGCCGGAGCAGCAACCGTGCGTTAAGCGATGCGGAAAATCCGCTGCGAAGCGCCGCTGCCACAGTACACTCAACCGAGCGCGAAGCGTGAAAGTTTCCCTCTTGATGCCACCGTGCGCGATAGCGCACACATAAATCAATACCTCTCGACAAACACCCCGAAGGGTGCGCTTTTTAGAGGGTTCACCTTACTTCAGCCCCTACAGCGGGACCGGTTTCAATCTCCGCATGAACATTTTCCTCGGTGATTTTTGACAACATCTCTGAAAGCGATGTTGACGCTTTAGGGGCAATGAGTATGCCGGCGTTTGTGCTGGTCATTTCAACACAAGCCCCATCTTTTAGGGACATGTTTTGCACAAAAAAGTTGGGAATTCTAATGCCCAAGCTATTGCCCCATTTCTTTACCATTGCTTCCATTTCATAACCTCTCTATAGGCCGCGCTCGCGGCCAACATATATCGAACATTAACGCAAAGCGTTAATGCAGCCTCCGTCTTTAGTATATACGAAGTTTATACTTCGTGTCGGGGGAAAAGTGAAAAAAGCGTAAATTTGGCAAAAAAAGCGTTTTTTACCCCAAAGGGGAGGCGCGGGGGACTTTATTCCCCCTGTAGGGGGAATAAACCGAGCCGCAATGATGGGCTAACGAACAATTTTCAACCCAAGATATTGTTCCATGTAGTCAAAATCCTGGTCGTTGTGC
>JAISTO010000176.1 GCA_031272575.1 Treponema sp.
GAATCAGGTCGACTCCGAAACGATGATGGCCGCGCTGGACGCGGCGGGCTGGCGGGCGGCCCCGGCGGACGAGGCAGACCTCATCATCATCAACACCTGCGGCTTCATCGAGGCCGCAAAGCGCGAATCGATCAACACGGCGCTCCTGTGGCGCAAAAAATATCCAAACAAGAAAATAATGATGACCGGCTGCCTCGCCCGCCGCTACGGGGCAGAGCTGCGCGAGGCCCTCTCCGAGGTGGACTGCATCTTCGAAAACGCCGATCCGGGTGACGGCACGGCGGATATCGCGGCCGCGGCCGCCGGAGCCCTGGGCGCTGCCGCCCCCGGCCCGGCCCCCCGCGCCCCCTGCGAGCCGGGGGCGCGGCCCCTGCTCTCAAGTCCGGGCCTCGCCTACCTCAAGGTGAGCGAGGGCTGCAACAACGCCTGCAGTTTCTGCGCTATCCCGCTGATCCGCGGCCCCCTCCGCTCCCGCCCCATCGAGAGCATCGTGACGGAAGCGGAGGCCCTCGTGACGCGGCGGGGCGTCCGCGAACTCTGCCTCATCGGGCAGGACCTCGCGGCCTACGGCATGGACCGCGGCGGGCAGGCCCTGCCGGCCCTGCTCGAGGCCCTGTCTCGCCTACAGGCGGCTCCGCCCTGCGACTTCCGCGTCCGCCTCCTCTACCTGCACCCCGATCACTTCCCCGAGGCGATCCTCCCGATCATGGCGCGGGATAGCCGCTTCTACCCCTACTTCGACATCCCCTTCCAGCATGCGGCCCCCGCCGTGCTCGCCGCGATGCGCCGCACAGGAAGCGCCGCCTCCTATCTGGCCCTCCTCGAGCGCATTCGCGCGCGCCTCCCGGATGCCGTCATCCGCTCCACCTTTATGACTGGTTTCCCCGGCGAGACGGACGCGGCCTTCGATGCCCTCCTCCGTTTCCAACAGGAGGCGCGCCTCGACTGGATGGGCTGCTTCTGCTATTCCCGCGAGGAGGGCACTGCGGCCTTTTCCCTCCCCGGGCGGGTGTCGAAAAAACTCGCGGCGGAGCGCAAGGCCATCCTCGAGGAGCGGCAGGTCCCCATAACCGAGCGCGCGATGGACCGCTTCGTCGGCCGCGAGGCAGAGGCCCTGGTCGAGGAGCCCTTCGTCATGCGGGATGACGATGAAAGCCCCCTCGCCCTGGGGCGCATGTTTTGCCAGGCCCCGGAGGTGGACGGCGCGACCGTCATAAAAAGCCCCCGCCCGCTTGCGCCCGGCGCCCTCGCGCGCGGCCGCGTCAGCGGCAGGAGGGGCTTCGACCTGGAACTGGTAACGTCCCCTTGACTTTTCTTGCCTGCCCTGCCAGAATACCCGCATGCAGTCACCAGTATTGAAAATTCGCCGCCTCCCTGGGGCGGCGCTGCCCGCTTACGAGAGCGCGGGGGCCTCGGGGCTTGACGTGCGGGCCTTTCTCGAAACGGACCTCGTGCTGGCCCCCGGCGAGCGGGCTTTTGTCCCGACCGGCCTCTTCATCGAGACGCCCGAGGGCTGCGAGGCGCAGATGCGGCCCCGCTCGGGGCTTGCGGCCAAGCAGGGCCTGACGGTGCTGAACACGCCGGGTACTATCGACGCGGATTACCGCGGGGAACTAAAAGTAATCTTGATCAACCTCGGCCAGGAAGCGGCGCGCATCCGAAACGGGGATCGTATTGCGCAGGTGGTTGTCTGTCCTGTAACGCGGGTGCAGGTAGAGGAAACCAGCGCCCTCTCCGAAACCGCGCGCGGCAGCGGCGGCTTCGGCTCAACCGGCAATCGCTGATTGCCGGCCTTCACCCGCAAGACTCCGCGATGGAGAGGGGAACCTGCCGTTCTACGAACGGTTCGGCGCTTGCGCCGCTCGGTCCCGTTTCCAAGTCGCGGGGTGACGGACGGCCTTCGTCATTCCGCGGCTTGACCGCGGAATCGGTCATTTGCAAAGAGCACCGGCAAGACGGAGAAAGTCTTCTTCGGAAAGGCGCTCGGCGCGCAGGGAGCCGTCCAGGCCGGCTGCGGCGAGGGCGTCCGCGGCGGCGCGGGCCCCCAGCCAGGCGTCGAGGTTGTTGCGTATAGTCTTTCGGCGAGCCCCGAAGAGCGCCCTTACGAGCGGCTGGAAGAGCGGCGGCAGGGCCGGACGATCCTCCCGCAGACTGAGGAGCAGGGCCTGGGATTCCACGCGCGGCGGGGGGTAGAAGGCCGCGCCGCCCAGCGCGCAGAGGGGCTTCACCTTGTAGCAGGCCGCGCAGAGCACCGAGAGGGACGAGTAGGCGCTCGTGCCGGGACGCGCGCGGAGGCGTTCAGCCGTTTCCTTCTGCACGGTCACCGCCATGCGGGTAAAAAGCATCCCCCCTTCGATAAGGCCGCCGAGGAGCGTCCCCGCGATATTGTAGGGGAGGTTCCCCATAAAAAAGGGCGGGGGGCCGTCGCGATCCTGGGCGGCGGCCGCGGGCCAGGTCTGCAGGACATCTCCCTGCACAAGACAAAAGTCCCGGTTGCTTCCAAAAAATTCGATCAGGATTGACGAAAACGCGCGGTCGATTTCAAAGGCCCTTACCCGCGCCCCTCTGGCGAGGAGCCCGGCCGTCTGCGCCCCCAGGCCGGGGCCGACTTCCCACACGAGGCCCCCCGCGGGGCAGGCGAGCGCGTCGAGCAGACGTTCGCGGGCCGCCGGGTCGATAAGAAAGTGCTGCCCGTATTTTTTTAGCGGGCTCAGGCCCCGGTTTTCGAGAAACGCGCGTATCGAGGAGGGCGCGTTGTAGTTAAGGTTCATTCCGCGGCGTCGACCCATCCTTGTCATTCCGCGGCGTCGGCCCGCCCTCGTCATTCCGCGGCGTCGACCCGCCCTCGTCATTCCGCGGCGTGACCGCGGAATCTCCCCTTATGGGGTGCAGGTCGGCCTCTGTTACCTGGGCGGGATCGTCCACGCCGATGGGGAGTTCCCGCCCCTCCTCGGGCTCGATGTCCTCGTCCTGCCACAGTTCGTCCTGCGGGGGGTCGGGCTGCCGCTCGCCTTCGTGCTCCAGTTTGACGGAGATCAGTTTGGTCACCCCGGACTCCTCCATGGTGACCCCCAGGAGGGCGCCCGCGCCGGTGACGGTTTTCTTGTTGTGCGTGATCACGATGAACTGACTCATCGTGGCGAACTCGCGGAGCAGGCGGACGAAGCGGCTCACGTTTTCTTCGTCGAGCGCCGCGTCGATCTCGTCCAGCAGGCAGAAGGGGCTCGGCTTCACCATGTAGGTGGCGAAGAGGAGCGCCACGGCCGTCATCGAGCGCTCGCCGCCGGAGAGCAGGTTGATGTTTTCGAGTTTTTTTCCGGGCGGCTGGGCAAAAATCTCTATTCCCGACTCGAGCACATGATTGCCGTCCAGGAGGCGCAGTTCCGCCTTGCCCCCGCCGAAGAGCCTGCGGAAGAGGTTGTGAAAGTTCTTTTTGATTTTGTTATAGGTGGCGATGAAGAGCGCGGAGGACTCCTGGCGTATCTCCGCGGTGATTTTTTCGAGGTCCTCCCGCGCTTTGGCGAGGTCCGCCAGTTGGCCGGACAACAGGTCGTAGCGGGCCTTGGTCTCCGCGAACTCCTCGGGCGCGGCAAGGTTCACCTGGCCCAGGTCCCGCAGCGCGTTCCGCGCGGCGAGCAGTTCCTCGCGCAGGGCCGCGGGCTCCGCCTTTATGGTGAAGATGCGCTCCTCGAATTCGAGCAGGTCGCGCGAATGGGCCTCGCGGAAGTTTTCCTGGATATTGCGGATTTCCGTTTCGGTCTGCGCGAGTTCCATGTTGAGTTTTTCGAGGGCCTCCTGCACACGGGAGAGTTCCGCGGTCTTCTTTTTGATGGCCTCCTGCTTGCCCGCCACGTCCCCGTTTTTCAGGTTGATGTCCTTCTCTAACTGCTCAAGGTCTTTGGTGAGTTGCCGGCCCTTTTTGTCCAGTTCGGCGGCCTCCTCCTCGGCCTCGGCAATGCGCTCGCCCGTCTCGTCGAAGCGCTTGCGGTCAAAGAAGAGTTCGTCCTGGATGGTCTTGAGCAGCCCCTGCTGACCCGCCAACTCGCGCCGGATAAGGCGCGCCTGCTCCTCCGCGGATTTGGCCTGCGCCTCCATCTGGGCGCGGTTCACCCGCAGGCGCTCCAGCGTCTTGCGGTACTCGGCCACCCTGGTGCCCAGGTCGTCGTTTTCGCGGCGCAGGGCCGCGATCTTCTCGCGGCGCTCGGATACGCCCTCGCGGCAGGCGCGAATTTTGCCGTCGAGCGCCCGCTTCCGCGTGATGATCCCCTCGGGGGCGACGAACTCGTCGATAAAAGCGGGCGTGCTCTTGCGGTACGCCTCGAAGAGCGCGGCGGCCCGCTCCGCATCCGCGGCGGCCCCGGAGAGGGCCTGCGCCAGACTGGCCGCCGCCTGCTTCAGCGAGTCCTGCGGCAGCGCGCCGCCAGCGCCGGCCCGCTCGATAGCGGCGGCCAGGTCCCGCGTGAGGGTCTCACGGCCGGCCAGCACCGTGTGGAGCCGGCCCAACGTCTCCTCGAGCGCCGCCTCGGCACTGCGGCGCTCCGCGGCGGAATAGCCGGCCTCCCGCAGCCCCGCGTCCAGCGCGGCCACGATGTCGTCGGTAATGGCCTCGAGGTCCTTTTCCAGGCCGGCCCGCTCGCGGTCGAAGGCGTGAATGTCATCCTCCGCGCGGGCAGCCTCGGCCGTGTTCTCCCGCATACGGGCCGAGGCCCGGTTCACGCTCTCCTCGAACTCGCGGATATTCCCCTCGATGGCCTCGACCTGCTTCTTTAATTCCTTTACCGAGGCGTCCTGCTCGTCCGCATCCTCGCCCAGTTCTTCAATTTTGATAGTTACGGCCCGCTCGCGGCCCTCGTTCTGCCCGATTTTGGCCTTTACTTCCGCGCGCTGCTCCGCAAGCAGGCGCGCCTCTTTTTCGCGGGCGTTTTTTTCCACCGCGATGCCGTAAATTTCTTTTTGATAGCCGGCCAGTTTCCCCTCGAGTTCGTTCACATTGTCCATGCTGGCCTCGAGCGCGGCCTGGGCTGCCGCCGCTTCGCCGCGCAGTTTGTCCCGCTCCTCGGTGCGGCGCTTGAGGGTCTCGTTGCGTTCGTCGCGGTTGTAGCGGAACTGTTTCAGGCGGAGCAGTTGTATATCCAGTTCAAAGTGAAAAATGTCGTCTTTAAGGGAGCGGTACTTCAGCGTTTTTTCAGATTGACTTTTGAGCGAGTCGTAGGAGCGCTTTACCTCGCCCAAAATACCCTCGACCTGCCGCACATTTTCCTGGGTTTTGAGTAATTTGCGTTCGTCTTCGGCAATTTTCAACTTGTAACGGGTAATGCCTGCCGCCTCTTCGAAAAGGTAGCGGCGCTCTTCCGGCTTCGACGAGAGTATCTGGTCGATCTTGCCCTGCTCCATGACCGAGTACGCGGTCTTGCCCACCCCCGTATCCCAAAAAAGTTCCCGCACCTCTTTGAGGCGCACCGGCTTTGCGTTGATGAAGTACTCGCTCTCGCCTGAGCGGTAGAGGCGGCGCTTTATGGCCACTTCCGGCGTGTCGAGCGCCAGGACGCCGCTTTCGTTTTCGAGCGTTAGGGTAACCTCGGCGAGGTTGAGGGCTTTGCGGTTTTCCGTGCCGTTGAAGATAAGGTCTTCCATTTTTTCGGCGCGCATAGACCTTGAGGCCTGCTCGCCGAGCACCCACTTGATCGCGTCCACCACATTCGACTTGCCGCAGCCGTTTGGCCCCAGCAAGGCGGTTATGCCATCGGAAAATGCTATCTTCGTGCTGTCAGCAAAGGACTTAAAACCAAGTATGTCCAGATTTTTTAGAAACATTATCCCCTTATAAAGCCAAAGTGGGGAATCGAACCCTAGACCTGCGCATTACGAGTGCGCCGCTCTGCCATCTGAGCTACTTTGGCCTTTGTCATACTATACCAAAACCCCACTTGAAATGTCAAGAGGGTATCGCTAAAATAATGCTATATTTTGAAAACTTCGTTTTTCTGGAGGACTTATGTCAGATTATAACCCCTACGAGAGCCCCGCCTCAGGCGTAGAGCCCGTAGAAGTGTCAGCGGCCCAGGGCACGCTTACCGAAAAGATGATCGGCTACCTGCGGGCCGCGTCCCCCTGGCTCCGCTTCGTCGGCATAGTGGGCTTTATCGGCGCGGGCTTTCTCGTGCTTATGGGACTCGGCTTCGTCACCGTGCTCGGCTCCCTGGGCGGCCTCGTATCCGCCGCCTTCGACGCGGGGGCCGGCTTCGGTACGCTTTTGGGGGCGGGCCTCGGCGGCGCGTTCGGCGCGGTGTATATTATCATCGGGGTGCTCTACTTCTTCCCCGCGTTCTTCACCTTTCAGTTCGGCTCGAAGATCCGCGCCTACCTTGCCACGTCAGAAGACCGCTTTCTCGAGGAAGCCTTCCGTCACAATAAATCCTACTGGCGTTTCAACGGGATTATGCTGATCATCTCGCTGGCCGCGGTGCCCATACTTACGGTGATAGGCGTGATCGCGGGAATCGCGGCGGCGCTGTAAACCAGGGCAGCCGCTGTCAGCCGTCACTCCGCAGGTTGACTCTCGTCATTCCGCGGCTTAAAGCGCGGAGTGACGGGTGGTCCGGGCGCGAAGTGACGATTCGTCCTCTCCCCACCGCCTCCGCGCCGCGTTGCCCCCTTGACATTTTTTTCGCATTTTGCCATACTGTCCCTATGATGTCTAACCCATTGCCGTCCACACAAACAGGGCGCCTACCTGAAAGTGGGCGCCCATATCCTCTTTGCGGCCCCCGCGCCGGGGCTTTAGCCCCCGCGCTTAACGGGCGCGATCTGCGGGGTAAAACCCTCTCTGCCCCCCACTGTCAACAAGTTAAGAAAAGTAACAATCGTCATTCCGCGACTTGATCGCGGAATCTCTACCAAAATGGCCCTTTTGAGGAGTAGATTGCGTAGTTCGGTTAAAACCGAACTATGTC
>JAISTO010000039.1 GCA_031272575.1 Treponema sp.
ACTCCATCTTGGACCTCCAGTACATTTTCGGTACCTGAGTCCTCTTCTGATTTCGGTTACATTTTCATTATGGCAAATCCACTCTCTTTCGGTTACTTTTTGAAATGGCAAACTTCGGACGCCCCCTTGACTCCCCCCCCCACCGGACAGGCTATCATACCTAATGGTCACGATAAAACAGATCGCGCGTCTGGCGGGGGTTAGTTCTTCCACGGTGGTGAATGTTCTGCATGGCCGCAGCGGCAAGGCGGGCGTGGAGACGAGTGAGCGGGTCAGGCAGGTGCTGCGGGAGACGAACTATGTGCCGAATATGGGCGCCCGCATTCTGAAAACACGCGGATCGCGGCTTATCGGGGTCGTGCTTACATGGTCGCGCAGGGCCGAGCAGAACGCGGTGCAGGACCCTTTTTACGGGGAACTCATCGGCGCGCTCGAACAGGAAATCCGCGCCGCCGGATATTTCATGCTCCTCTACACCGCGCTCAACGCGGAGGAGTGCATGAAGATGGCGGGCTCCTGGAATGTCGAGGCGCTCATTTTGCTGGGCTGTCAAAAAGATGACTGCTCCCGTCTTATGCGCAGCGCCGCGCTTCCCATCGTTTTTATCGACGCCTATTTTAACGATGACGGGCTGCCCTACACCTGCGTCGGCCTTGAAGACCGTAAGGGCAGTTTCATGCTCACCGAGTACCTTATCGCGCGTGGGCATACGCGCATCGCGTTTCTGGCGGACAAGGCCCCCCCCGAAGGCACAGACCACGAGCGCCTCGAAGGGTTCCGCGCCGCAATGCGAAAACACGGCCTTCCCGCGGGCGGCGCTGATTTCATCAGCATTAGTTACAAACAGGAAGAGCGCCGCGCGTTCCTGCGCGCCTTCGCGAATGGCCGCGCGCGGCACTACAGCGCGCTCTGTTTCTCGTCCGATTTTTACGCGGTTGACGCGCTCGTCACTTTTTATGACGAAGGGATCCTCGTTCCCCGCGACATCTCGATCTGCGGCTTCGACGGCAACATTTTCGCCTCGCAGTGCCGCCCCCGCCTCACGACGGTAAAGCAAAACGTCACCGAAAAAGCCGTGATAGCCGCCGCCCAGGCGCTCCGCCTTATCCACAAAGAGCAGAGCGGCGCGAACATCATCAGGCTGGGCGTCGCCCTCGCCGAAGGCGAAAGCGTTCGCGCGATGCCGCCTACTCCTTCACCGAGCCGACCACGATGCCCGATATAAAGTACTTTTGCAGCAGCGGGTAGATCAGGAGGAGGGGGATAGTGGCGGTGACGATTTTGGCGGCGTTGAGGTTGCGGCTCGAGACGGCAAGCGCGGCTTTGAGCGCGTTCAGGTCGCCGGTTTTGGCGATGGCGGCGAGGTCAACATTGAGTGACTGAATGTAGGTCATAAGGGGATAGTTCGCCTTCGTGCGGATGTAAATGAGCCCGGAGTAAAAATCGTTCCATGTGCCGACTATGCTGAAGAGCGCGATCGCCGCGAGGGGCGCGATGGCGCAGGGGATGAAAATGCGGAAGAGTACGCCCGGCGGCGAAAGCCCGTCGAGCATGGCGGCCTCTTCCAGGGACTTGGGGATACCGCGGAAAAAGTTGATCAGCAAAATAACATTGAAAATGGGCACCGCGCCCGGCAGCACGAGCGCCCAGATCGTGTTCAGCAGACGCAGATTCCGTATCGTGAGGTAGGTGGGAATGAGGCCGCCGGAAAAGAGCATCGCGAAGATCAAAAGGCCCATGTAGATGCCGCGCCCCCGGAACTGCCGCCGCGATTTCGCGAGCGGGTATGCCATAAGGGTGACGAGCGTCATGTTGAAGACGAGCGCGAGGGCAACGCGTTCAATCGAGATTAAAAACGAGCGCCAGAACTGACCGTCGGTCAATAATTTGACGTAGGCGGCAGCGGTTGCCCCGCGCGGCAGGAGGCCGACGCGATTTGCGTCCACCTCTTCCGCGGCGCTGAAACTGAGCGCCGCGATGTTCCACAGCGGCAGGAGGCAGGCGAGGGTCAGGAACAGCACGATGCCGTAGATCACCATGCGGCCTGCTTTGTACGATACGCGGTTCGATTCTATCATCATAGTATGCCTCCTAAAAGATTCGCTGCCCGGTCATGCGGCCGGCCGCGGCATTGGCGCTGACCATCAGCACTATCCCGATGACCGACTTCAGCAGCCCCACCGCCGTGGCAAAACTGTACTGGAGCCCGATGACGCCGGAACGGTACACATAGGTGTCCAGGATGTCACCTGACTCGTAGACGAGCGGCGAGTACAGGTTGTAGACCTGATCGAAGCCCGCGTTCAAAATGTTCGCGAGGCTCATAGCGGCCATGAGCAGAATGATCGTCATCATGCCGGGGAGGGTGATGTGCCAGATGCGGCGGAACCAGCCGGCCCCGTCTATCGACGCCGCCTCGTAAAGCCCCGGGTCGATGCCGGTAAGCGCCGCGAGGTATACCACGGAACTGTAGCCGAACTCTTTCCACACGTCCGTTACTATGAGGAGGGGTTGAAAAAACCGGTTGTCTCCCAGGAAGTTGATTTTCCCAAGCCCGAGCGCCGCGATGCCCTGATTCACCGGGCCGTCCAGATTCACCATGTTCACCACTACGGAAGCGAGGACGACCCAGGAAAGAAAGTGCGGCAGATAGACGATAGTCTGGATGCCTTTTTTCAGGCGCGCGATTCGGATCTCGTTGAGCAGGATGGAAAAGACAATCGCCGTAAGGCTGCCGAGCACAATTTTCCCGAACGCGATAAGCAGCGTGTTGCGGAAAATGCGAAAACTTTCCGGCAGTGAAAAGAGATACGCGAAATGTTTGACGCCCACGAAGGGGGATCCAAAAAGCCCTTTCGCCGGAGCGTAATCCTGAAACGCCATGATGATCCCCACCATGGGAACGAAACAGAATATCACCACGAAGGCGAAGCCCGGAAGCGTCATCGCGTGGAAAAACAGCTGATTCTTGAGCGCGGCCCTTTTGCCGCCGGATACGGTGTTCATGTTAGTTCCGCGCCTCGGTTTCCGCCGCGATTACCGCGGCGATTTCCGCGGTAATGGTATCCCCGCCCTCGGCTTTCCAGCGGGACACGAAGGTGTCGAACGCGGCAAGCGGCTCCGCTCCGGTGATGATCTTCACGAAACTCTCCTCCTGCATGGTCTGCAAGTTGCCCCCGCGCTGCCTTCCGGTGGGCGTCTGCCCCCAAAAGGCGGGCGTCGTCCACGCGAGGCGTCCCGCGGCCGCGGTGTCATACATCAGCCTTAAGCCTTCCATGCGTGAGAGGTAGTACGACCACTCCCCCGCGTCCGCGGCCGCGGGATTTTTTTGATAGGCGAGTATGCTTTCCGCTATGCTCCTCCGGTACACGGTGCTGGCAGAGTCGAGCGGTATATGGCCCGCGGCGATCTCGCGGTATTCCTGATACTCGTCCATCAAACTTGACGCGGGGTCGCACTCAATCCATAACGGCTTGGTCGAATTATCGACCCCCAGTGAAATATATGACCCCAGGTCAGGATATGCGGCGCTGTCGAGGCTGCGCATTTCATCATATAATATATTCAACAGCAAAATCGCGGCCTCCGGGTTGGCACAGTTTTTGCTCACTACCACATAGCGCTCCGCGGCGTCCGAATGCGTCACCGCGAGGGCGCCCGCGGGGGAGGCCGCCGCGTAGGGCATGAAGACCGCCTTGCGGTCCATGCGGCGCACCGAGGGGAGCCGCCAGTCCGGCACATGCCACTGCCCCGGCACTATGCCGAGTTTCCCGTTAATGAGCAGCGCGGTGATCTCATCCCAGGAGCGGGTGCCGAACTGCGGGTCGAGTACCCCGCTTTCGTACCAGGCCCTTAGCTGCGCAACGCAGGCGCGGGTCTCGTCCGAAAGCGAGCCGTAACGCGGAACGCCGTCCGCGCCCCGGACCCACGTGTTGGGGAAGGCGCCGAACGCGGGCGCGAGCGCGGCCAGTTCATCCCCCAGGCTCGACGCGAACGCAAGCCCCACATTGCCTTTGCCCCGCGCCGCGAAAGCCCGCGCCGCCGTTTCCAGATCGGCAAGGCTAATGCAGTGATCCCCATCCGGATCGAGCGTGATGCCCGCCTCGTCGAGCCAGTCCTGCCGTATCCAGAACATGAAGGGGCGGTCGTCTATGCGGGTGCCCGGCAGGGCCATCAACCTGCCCCCGAACGTGGCTTTGCCCAGGCAGCGCCCGCCGAAGGAGTCGTAGATTTCCCGAATGCGCGGCGAGGCGTACCGCGCGTAGAGCTCCGAGAGGTCGGCGATCAAATCCGCGTTGATCAATTCCTTGATGATCTCCTCCGACTGCACGGTCATGATGTCGGGGATTTCGCCCGCCGCGATTGAGAGCGCGACCTGCCGGTCGAAGTCTTCCCCCGTGGCCTCGAACTCGTCGACGAACGTGATGTTGAGCCGATCCTTGAGATAGCGGGTGTACGCGTTGTCCGTGTAGGTGTCCCCGGCGGGGAGGCGCGGGTCCGCGGTCACATAGCGCCCCAGCGAGAGGGTCAGCGTTTCCGCATAGCGCCCGTCCTCGCCCAGGGGCACGCGCTCCTTTCGCGCGCTCCCCCCGCAGCCCGCAAGCAGCGCGAGCGCGCAGAGGAGCGCGGCGCCGTATCGCTTTGTCATGCGCGGCCTCCTCATGGCGTCGTCACCGTTGCCGTCAGCGCGGCGAGGTCGAGGGTGACGGTGTAAGTACCGGTAGAACCAACCTTGAACTTCTTGTCATCACCTGACCCCCTGCCGTTATATGTTACTGCCGCGCCAGTCCCCGACAGGGTTACATCCTCGGCGCTATCCGCCGTGATGAAGGGATTATCGAAAGTCAGCGAACCAGTCTTGCCGCAGATGAATTTCCAGGTCTTTGAGGCATCCGTCACCGTCAAAGAATAGGTGAAAGTAACGCCGTCACTGGTAGTCATAGCCTTACTGTTGGTATTCAAATCATAACCCCCCACCGCATCGCCGATGAGCCAAATCTTGTAGTCATTTGCCCCGGTTACCTTCACCGTGGTGATGGTGTTGTTTGCCGTGTCCAGGGTAATGGTGTAGATGCCGAGGCCATGGCTGGTGGTATCCTCCCAGATAAGCCACTTTTTATCGGTAGATGAATCCGCCGGTACGTACACCGCGTCCTGAGCGGAACCGGTAGTTCCGGTATTATCGACAAGAGCCTGGAACTGAATATAGTTTGTGACGTATCCGCTTGGAGTGGTAGTGTCCGTGTTGACAAGAATCTTGAACTGCCCATTGCAGAGCATCCCCGTCCAAGTGAAGGTCCCCTCGCTTCCGGTCATGGCGGAAGCTTTTGCTATGTTCCAGTCCAAGCCGTCGGGAGCGGCGTTTCCGTAGAGCCACGCGCCGCCTGCGGTTATGGCTTCAGGCTTCGTAAAGGTCACCTGGCCCGTGCCGGTGTTCAGCGTGATGGTCCAGGTGCCCTCTTGTAGGATTTTCCACTTTTTATCCGCCCCTGCGTTGTCCTCCGTAGGATCCATGGTGAAGACCGCGTTTTCCGCGCTCCCCGTGGGCCGCGCCCCGTCAGTCCCCGCCATGAGCCACTTGCCCGCCCAGTCGATGTTTTCCCCTCCCCGGGTGGCGGCGATTTTCAAATCACCCCCGTAGAGGTTACCCGTCCATGAGAAGGTCGCGGGGTTTTCATCCCCGGCGTCTCCCATTTTCGTCTTTGTGTCCCCAGTGCCGATCAGCAAGCCCGTGGGGCTTGCCCCGCCCACCAGCCAGAAATGGTCGCAGTCAGAGGCCGCCCAGTTCGCGGTTGCATTAAAGGTGATGGTAACAACGCCGCTGTCCGCCGCGTTGCTCACACTCGCGCTGGTGTAGGTAAAGCTGTTCTCGCCAACGCCGGTAAAGGTATAGCCCGTCTTCGCGGCCAGGGTAACCACCGCCTTGTACACCGCGTTGGGGTAGAACTCGCCGGTGTGATCATCGCCGTCCTCCTCCTTCCATGCGATTGCCCCCGTGTACTGGTCAGTAGCCGCAAAGTCGCTTACCGGCGATTGGAATTTTTCCGGCGCGGTTACCATGCCCGTGAGGCCAAAGGCGGGGATGGCGGCTGCCGCCGCCGGCGCCGTTTCCTCACTGCTGACGCTCCCCGTGTTTTTGGAAGCGCTCACCGTCACCTTGAGCTTCTTACCGTAATCGGCAAGGGTCACGGTGTAGGAGGCGTCGTTTTCCCCAACGTCGCTTCCGTCAGCCGTCCACTGGTAGAAAAGTTGACCGCTGGGATCGTAGGTCAGGCCGCTGGTGACCGCCGTCAGTTCCTCGCCCACCTTCGCCGTGCCGGTTATGGTAACCTCGCCTGCAAGGTCAGCGCCTGTTACCGCCGTCGTCGGAGCGCTGGTTTTGCTCCCCGCGTTATGTTCCGCGCTCACCGTCACGGTGATCGTCTTACCCCAATCGTCCGCGGCCACGGTGTAGGCTGCGGACGTGCCGTTTGCCGCCACATCCACTCCCCCGGCTTTCCACTGGTAGAAAAGTTGACCGCTGGTCTCCCATACAAGGCCGCTGGTGTCCGCCGTCAGTTGTTCGCCCACTTTTGCCGTGCCGCTGATGCTCACCGTACCGGCAAGCACGGGTTTGCCGCTTACGATCACCTCAATCGTAACGGTGGTTCCGCTGTAGGTGTAGCCTGTGGGAAGCGTCCCCAGGGTACCGGTGAAGGT
>JAISTO010000001.1 GCA_031272575.1 Treponema sp.
TAAACGATGAAATTCTTGACATCAAGGACCAGATACTTGCCTGTGTCCCTGAATGCGAACAAATTTTTCTCTTTGGCTCTTACGCCTACGGTACGCCGCATAAGAACAGCGACTACGACTTTTATGTCGTCCTGAGCGATGCGTGCCCCGAAATGGCCCGGTATGTCATCCAACGGATACACCGGAACATCAACTACTCTAACATAGGCGGGGTCGATCTTCACGCCAATTACAAGAACCGCTTTGAAGACCGCGCCAGGCTTCCCACACTGGAGCGTACCATTCTGAAAAAGGGGGTACTGCTGTATAACGCCGCCCGCAAGAGCAAAAGGAGGGAAGGGACGTATGACCGAACTTGACCTGGTCCGGGAGTGGTTCCGTTTCGCGGGCGATGACCTCTTCACCGCAAAACATATGTGTTACGATCTCTACCCCCCCGAGGCTGGAAGTGGCCTGCTATCACAGTCAGCAGGCTGCGGAAAAGGCCCTGAAAGGGTACCTTATACATTTCACGCAGCAAGAACCGGAGTATACGCATAATCTCAAGGCATTGTGCAATCAGTGCATAACTATCGATGATACCTTTAACAGCATCATGGCCTACTGCGGTGACTTGACCGATTTCGTTACGGCCGGCCGCTATCCTGACGAAGCCCCGATAGACGAACCGATGGCCAAATCCGCCGTCTACAAAGCTGACGCCATCTACCACTTTTGCCTGTCAAACATACCCGAACTTGCCCCGTCCGTGCCCCCCTTGACACCCGCGCCCCATCCCCCGCTATACTCTCCCCATGTACCAAGACGTCGACCCCAAAACCCACTTCCCGAGCCTCGAGGAGCGCGTCCTCGCTTTTTGGGAAGCAAACCATATTTTCGAGCAGTCCGTCGCGCAGCGCGAGGGCGGCCCGGAATTCGTCTTTTACGACGGCCCCCCCTTTGCGACGGGCCTGCCTCACTTCGGGCACTTCGTGCCGAGCACGATAAAGGACATCATCCCCCGCTACAAGGCCATGCGCGGCTTCCATGTCGAGCGGCGCTTCGGCTGGGATTGCCATGGCCTGCCGGTCGAGAACCTCATCGAAAAAGAGCTCGGCCTCAACTCCAAAACGGACATCGAGGCCTACGGCCCCGCGCGCTTCAACGAAGCCTGCCGCGCGTCCGTGCTCCGCTACACGAGCGAGTGGCGCCAGGTCATCACCCGCCTCGGCCGCTGGGTCGACTTCGATCACGACTACAAAACCATGGACCCCGCGTACATGGAAACGATCTGGTGGGTCATGCAGGCCCTCTGGGAACGCGGCCTCCTCTACGAAGGCCACTACATACTCCCCTACTGCCCCCGCTGCGCCACCGTCCTCTCGAACCACGAACTCAACCTCGGCGGTTACCAGGATGTGCACGACCCGGCGATCACGGTGCGGTTTCGGGTGAAGGGGAATTGGGAAGAGGGGGGGGGAAGTCTCCCCCCCCGCTCCGGCCACGCAAGCGTGTCCTCCGCTTCCCCCCTCCGCGGGGGCGCTGCCCCCGCAACGCCCCCGCCGTCGTCTCCAGCGCAGGACACCACGTGCTCTGGCCCCGCAACGCCCCCGCCGTCGTCTCCAGCGCAGGACGCTCCGTGTTCTGGCCAGGCAGCGCCTCCGGATCCACTCCCAAGTCCCCAGACTTACCTCCTCGCGTGGACCACCACCCCCTGGACGCTCCCCTCGAACCTCGCGCTCACCGTCGGCCCGGACATCGATTACGTCATGGTAGAGGACACGGCGCCCTCGAAGCCCGACTCAAGTCCCAAGTCCCAAGTCCCAAGTCCCAAAACTTGCTACATCCTCGCCGAATCGCGTCTTGGCGCGTACTTCAAAAACGCGAGCGACTACACTATCCTCCGCCGCTTCAAAGGTGCCGACCTCGCGGGCCTCGAGTACGAGCCCCTCTTCCCGTACTTCGCGGACGCGCCGGGGGCCTTCCGCGTCTTCTGCGGGGACTTCGTCACCACCGAGGACGGGACCGGCATCGTGCACACGGCCCCCGGCTTCGGCGAGGACGATGCCCGTGTCCTCAAGGACACGGGCATCCCGGTGATCTGCCCGGTGGACGCGGAGTGCCGCTTCACCAGCGAGGTGCCGGATTACGCGGGCCGCTTCGTCAAGGCCTGCGACAAGGACATCATCGAGCGGCTGAAGGCCGAGGGCAAACTCGTCAGGCGGGAGCAGGTGCTTCACGCGTACCCCCACTGCTGGCGCTGCGGCAGCCCGCTGATCTACCGCGCCATAGGGTCCTGGTTCGTCAACATACAAAAGATCAAGCAGGATATGCTCGACGCCAACAGCGGGATCACCTGGGTGCCCGAGCATATCAAGGCAGGGCGCTTCGGCAAGTGGCTCGAGGGCGCGCGGGACTGGGCCATAAGCCGCAACCGCTACTGGGGGAACCCGCTCCCGATCTGGCGCTGCCCGGATTGCGGCAAAACCATCTGCGTGGGGAGCCGCGCGGAACTCAAAACCCTCTCGGGCGTCTACCCCGAGGACCTGCACAAGCACTTCGTGGACAAGATCAGCATACCCTGCGCGTGCGGGGGTACCATGCGCCGCATCCCCGAGGTGCTCGACTGCTGGTTCGAGTCCGGCGCCATGCCCTACTGTCAAAATCATTACCCCTTTGAAAACAAGGCGTTTTTCGAAAGCCACTTCCCCGCGGACTTTATCAGCGAGGGGCTCGATCAAACGCGGGGCTGGTTCTACACGCTCACGATACTCGCGGCCGCGCTCTTCAAAAAGCCCGCGTTCAAGAACTGCATCGTGTCCGGGCTCGTCCTCGCAAAAGACGGCAAGAAAATGAGCAAGAGCCTCCGCAACTACACCGACCCCATGGAGATCGTCAACACCTACGGCGCGGACGCGCTCCGGCTCTTCCTGATCCACTCCGCGGTCGTCCGGGCGGACGACCTCCGCTTCAGCGACGAGGGCGTGCGCGATGTCACCAAGTCGCTCATCATCCCCCTGTGGAACGCGTACAGTTTTTTCATCACCTACGCAAACATCGACAAGGCGGCCCCCACCGCCGCGCCCGAGCGCCCTTCCAATCCCCTCGACCGCTGGATACTCTCCGCTGCCGAAACGCTGGTCGAAAAAGTGACCGCCGGTCTGGAATCCTACGACCTCTCCCGCGCCGTGGACCCCATCGTCGAGTTCATCGACCTCTGCAACAACTGGTACATCCGGCGCTCCCGCCGCCGCTTCTGGAAAAGCGTCGGCCCCGACGGCGCCGCCGATACAGACAAACTGGAAGCGTACGCTTCACTCTACTCCGCGCTCAAAACCCTCATCACCGTAGCCGCCCCCTTCATGCCGTTTATCACAGAGGCGATGTGGCAGAATATGGTGGTAGGGAGTGGGGAGTGGGGAGTGGGGAGTAGGGGGAGTTGTTCGGAAGATGTTCGTAGTACTACTATGCATACCGGTAGTACTAAAGACTTGGGAGGAAAGAACCTACTCCCTACTCCCTATTCCCTACTCCCCACCACCCATTCCCTACTCCCCACCAGTGTCCACCTCGCCCCCTGGCCCACCCCCGACGCTTCACGGCGGGATGCGGAGCTTGAGTTCAAGATGGCGGCGGTGCAGCATGCGGTGTCGATGGGGCGGAGCCTCCGGTCGCAGTACAATATCAAGGTGCGGCAGCCGCTGCGCCAGGTGGAACTGGTTACCCGCAACGTGCCTGAAAAAAAGGCCCTCCTCGAAATGGAGGACATCATCCGCGAGGAACTGAACGTGAAGCAGGTGCTCTTTCTGGACAACGAGGAGGATTTGGTCGGCTACGAGGCAAAGGCGAACTTCCGCGTGCTGGGCAAGGAGTTGGCGGCTCTGGGGCGCGGCGCGGACATGAAGCCCGCCGCGGAAAAGATTGCGGCGCTGAGCCAGCGCGAAATCCAGAGCCTCCTCGAAGGCGCTACCCTGGCGCTCAGCGTCGAAGGGCGGCCAATCGACATTACCGCGGACAAGGTGGACATACGGCGCGTCGAAAAGGCGAGCCTGCGGGTCCAAAGCGAGGGCACACTCACGGTGGGGCTGGACACGGAGATTACCGCGGAACTGTCCCGCGAGGGGGACGTGCGCGATCTGGTGCGCGGCCTGCAAAACCTCCGCAAAGAGTCAGGCCTTGATGTGAGCGACCGCATCACCCTAAGCCTCTACGGGCCGCCTGAACTCAAGGCCGCGTGGCAGTCCTTCCAGGATTACGTCGCCGCCGAGACCCTCGCGGTCGCGGTCCGCTGGGAAGAGACCCCCGGCATGACGGCCATCGAGGCCGGCTCTCAGTGCTGGCAGGTGCGCCTAAGCCGTCATTCCGCGGCGTGACCGCGGAATCTACTCGCAGGACGGGGGGGGGGGCGTAGGGATTGGAAAGTGCCCTCGCCCCGCTCCCACTCCCCACTCCCTATTCCCTACTCCCCATGCA
>JAISTO010000019.1 GCA_031272575.1 Treponema sp.
GCGGCACGTTTATCCATGGCCTCGGTAAAGCGCGCGAGGGTATCCTCCCCCGCCGCGAGGCCCTCGGCGGCGCGTTTTTCGATGGCGGCGCTCACACTCGCGAGGCGCTCCTCGCCCGCAACGACCGCCCGCTCCGTATCCGTGCGCAGCCCCGCGAGGCGCTCCTCGCCGGCGGCGACCGCCTGCTCCGCCGCCGCCTGCAGCCCCGCAAAGCGCTCCTCGCCGGCCGCAATCAACTCGCTCGAGCGGGTCTCGAAGGCCGCGGCGCGGGCGTCGATGCCCTCGATGTGGGCCTTCGCGTTCTCGGCGAGGGCATCCGCCGTGCGCTCAAGCCGCGTCTCCTCTTCGCTGAGCAGGCCCCGCGCCCGCGCCTGAAACGCGGCGAGGTCCTCGTCCATGGCGGCCATACGCTCCCGCGAGCGCGTGTCGAGGGCCTCGGAGAAGCGCGCGAGGCGCTCGTCAACTTCCCCGATCCGGGACTCGAGGGCATCGATTTGAGCGCCCGCCCTGCCTGACGCCTCGCGCAGGGCCTGCTCGGAGAGCGCTTTTTCCTCGGAGAGCATACGCTCCGTTTCATGACGGAAGGCCGCCACCTTTTCGTCGACCACGGCCAGCCCCTCGTCCGCGCGGCGGCCCAGTTCCGCGGCCAGCCCCGCAAGCCGCGACTCGCCCGCCGCCGCCGCCTCCCGCAGGGCCTCCTCCTGAGCCGCGGCATTCTTCCGCATATCATCCGCGAGGGCCATGAAGCGCCCCGTCTGCTCCGTCACCAGCCCCTCGGAAAGCGCCCGCACCCCCTCGAGGTTCTTCTCGAGCGCCGCCATGCCCTCCCGCGCCTCCCGCGCGGCCGCGTCCCATTCGGCGCGCTCTTTTTTCCAGTCATCCTTAAGCGCCCGGATCACCTCGTAGACCCGCGTGACCCGCTCCTGGGCCTGCGCATGATACTCGCGCAGTTTTTCCTCTTCGTCATGCTGCAAGCCCCTGACCCGCTCCTGGGCCTTCTCCTTCAGTTTGACCAGCGCGGCATCCTCCATCTTGTCGGCGCGGAGCGCGGCCTGCTCCACCGCGTGCTTCAGAACGCGATCGATCGCCTCCATGTCGTGAGCGAGATGGGCCGCGCGCGTTTTCTCCGCCGCGTCGAGGGCCGCGCGATGATCCTCCACGCGGCGCTCGATCGTCTCCGCCTCCGCCGCCAGGTCTGACACGAGGGCCCGCGCCTCGGCCCCGAGCCCCTCGAGTGACTTTTCCAGCGCGGCGTCGTTGTCCCGCTGAAACCGCGCTTCAATATCATCAATATCTTTTTTGATTTCGGCCGCTTTCGATTGGGCCTCTTGAATATACTCGCTGATACTTTCGATAAACGAATGCTCATCCCGTATCCGGTTCAGATTTTCCTGCACCTTCGCCGTCATCGCCGTGAGGTCCGAGAGCGAGGCCGAATACTCCCGCAGCCGCGCGTCGATGCTCGCCATGGCCTCGACCCGCCCGCTCATTTCGGTATTCGTTTCCCTCAGTTGATTCATCAGTATGCCGGCCGCCGTCTGCATGGCCTTCAGTTCCGCGACAAAACCCTCCAGTTCCGTCGCCTGCGCCTCCGCGTGTTTTTCGAGGTCCCTCTTCAGGCGCTCCGCATAGCCCTTGAGCATATCCATGGGACGCCGTTTCTTGTCCAGCACCCGGAAGAGGAGAATAATGAGAATGACAATGACCAATGTCAAAATGTTTCCCAACGTAAACAGTTCCATCAGCGTCCCTTTAAAAATAATTCTGATCAAGAAGGGGGGGGCGATTACCGGACCGTCTCTACCGGCGGTCAGTTTTTCGTCCGCCCCCCCTCGCTACAAACGGCGCGGCCATCCCGTGGATCGCCGCCCCGGCCCACCGCGCCGTTTTCCGCTGCCCCCCAAACGGCGCATCACCGGTCCGCGCTGCCGGTCTCTCCGCGCCGCACGAATGCCAACAGCTGCCTGTAGTCCGAAAAAACGAAATCCGCCCGCGGGTCTTTCCCGCGGTGGAGCCCCCGCCGCAAAAGCGCCGCCTTCATCCCCGCGCCCTTCGCGCCCGCCGCGTCGTAGAGCGCCTTGTTCCCCACATAGAGGATCTGAGCCGGCGCGATGCCGAGCCCCTCCGCCAGGGCCGCGAAGGGCGCCCCATCCGGCTTGAGGCTCCCCGTCCGCTCCGAGCAGAGGACCACATCGAAGAGCCCCTCGAGGCCCAGATGCCGCAGCTTCACCTCCGGCGGCAGGTCGGAGAGCACCCCCAGTTTGATGCCCCCCTCCCGCAGCGCCTCGAGGGTCTCCCGCGCATGGCGGAAGGGCCGTATGCCCCTGAAACAGCGCTCCCAGCGCGCGTAAAACTGCGTGTCGATCCTGCGGAGCGCATCCTCCGGCGCGAGAGACAGCGCCTCCGCCGCGAGACGCGCCTGCCGCTCGTAAAAGGACCCCGCCTGCGCGCCGAGACCCGCGCTCCCGCCGGCCGCCCGCGCCCGCCGCAGGGCCGTGCGCGCCCGCACAAAAGCCATGAACAACCGCAAATGCCCCGCCACCAGCGGCGCGGCCCGCAAGTTGAACCGGTAGTTGGGGTACAGCGTCCCATCCAAATCGAAAGCCACCCCCCGGATAGCGTCCATGGGGAGGGTATAGCATAAGAGAGCGCCGATAGTCAAGGGGGCGGGGGATAGGGAGTGGGGAGTAGGGAGTAGGGAGTGGGAGGAGTGATGCCCCATCCCCCCCCCTCTGGGGGGGCCAGGGGGGTCACGACAGAAGCCCGTCCCTCGCAGCATGAGGGCCTTAAACCCCGGAGCGACGGCGCGCTCACTCTTCCCACCCCCCGCGCCCGCCTCCCGGCCCCCCCCCCCCCCCACCCCCAGCGGCCCGCGCCCCCCACGCCCCAAGCGCTCCGCGCCCCCTACTCCCCACGCGGCCGTCGGCCGCGCAGCCCCCTTGACTTTTCTTCCCCGATTGCTTACACTGTCATTGAGGAGTTATGGATGATTGCAAAAACCGATATGCCGAATCTGAACGAAAAGATTCCCTCCGGCCTCAAGGCGGACGGGTCGCCGTTTCGGGTCCTTATCGTGGACGATTCCATGTTCATCGCGAAGCAACTGGGGCAGATTCTCGCTTCTGAAGGGTTTGAAATTGCGGGCACCGCGAGTGACGGGCAGCAGGGGGTCGAAAAATACAAAGAACTGAGTCCGAATGTCGATCTGGTCACCATGGATATTACGATGCCGGTGCTGGATGGGGTGTCCGCCCTGGAAAAAATTATGGAGTACGACAAAAAAGCCTGCGTGATCATGGTGAGCGCGCTTGGCAAAGAGGATGTCGTCAAAAAATCCCTCCTGCTGGGGGCGAGGGGCTTTATCATTAAGCCGCTCGATCGCAAAAAGGTACTGGAACGGGTGCTTTCGGTGCTTGTCCACTAACATTGAAAATGAAAACACACGACATAAACAGCCACATCCGCTGCCTTCATGCGGATATTCACACAAACGACCTTTTCGAGGGCATCTGGCCCATCCCGCGGGGGGTCTCGCTCAATGCGTTCGTGGCGCGGGGGGACAAAACCGCGCTGATCGACTTTGTGCGGGACTGGGAAGGCGCGGTCTCGCGGCTCGACGCGCAGTTGGAGGCGGCGGGCCTCCGCTGCCAGGATGTCGACTACCTCATCCTGAATCACCTCGAGCCCGACCACACCGGCGCCCTCGCCGAGTTCCGCAGACGGAACCCGCATGCGCAGATTCTCGCCACGGCAAAGGGCATCAAGTTAATCCCATCATTCTATACTATTGATGATGATGGTCTGCGGGCCGTGCGGGACGGGGAAGCCCTGGACCTGGGGCAGGGGGTCGTACTGCGCTTCTTTGAAACGCCGAACCTCCACTGGCCTGAAACGATGGTTACCTTCGAGGAGGCCTCGGGCACGCTCTTTTCCTGCGATGCCTTCGGATCCTTCGGCGCGCTCGGGGATCGGGTCTTCGACGACGAGTTTTCCGGGGCGGAGCATGCGTTTTTCGAGGGCGAGTGCCTCCGCTACTACGCGAACATCGTCTCGTCATTTTCGCTGTTTGTGGAAAAGGCGATCGTGAAACTACAGGGCGCGGTTCCCGCCCCCGGCATCCGCTGCGTGGCCCCGAGCCACGGCATCGTGTGGCGAAAGCGCCCCGAGGCGATCATCGAGCGCTATGCGCGCTACGCGGCCTACGCCCGCAGCGGCGGCGAGCCGGAGGTCTGCGTCGTCTGGGGCTCGATGTACGGGAACACGAAGGCCGGCCTCGATGCCGTCATAAAGGGCATAGCGGCCGCGGGCGTCCCCTATCGCCTACACCGCGTGCCCGACGAGGACCTCTCGTATATCCTCGCGGACGGGTACCGGGCGCGCGGCCTCGTCATGGCGATGCCCACCTACGAGTACGCGATGTTCCCGCCCATGGCCTGGGCGCTCGACCTCTTCAAGCGCAAGCACATCACGGGCAAGAAGGCGCTCCGCATCGGGTCCTGGGGCTGGGTCGGCGGCGCCCAGCGCGACTACGAGGCCGCCATCGCGGGCCTCCGCTGGGAGAGCGCCCCCGCCATCGAGTGGGCTGGTCAGGCGGACTCAGCCACGCTCGCCGCCCTCGAAGCCGCCGGCAAAGCCCTGGCGCAGGGGCTCCGGGTAGGGACTGGGCCATAATCCCCCCTTTGGGGGAGATGCCGCCATAATCCCCCTTGCTTTTGCTAATACCCATGCGCCTTGCAATAGGCGTGGTATTCCAACTCATCCGCTTTAAAATTACAGCATCGGGCAGTCAATCGCTGATCCGTCCAGCATCGCGAAGGTGGCGGCGACGGTGCCCCGGGACGGCAGCGCAAGGTTTTGGCTTCTTTTTGCCGGAAGGGGCGGCTTTAGGCCGCGTCATTTTTCCTCGCGTTTGAACGCGCGCCGTCCACTGCCCCCCCCCAGAGAGTAGATTCCGCGGGGGAGAGGGGAACCGCAGTTCTACGAACTGACGCAGCAAAGCTGCTCGGTCCCGTTTCCAAGCCGCGGAATAACGGGAAAATCTGTTTATGCGTTTATCCTGGCCCCCCCTTGAAAAAAATCGAAAAATAGTCTATAATTAAAGAATAAGACAGATTTCCTGCGAATGATTCATCAGATGTTAAATTCTGTACACTACGGGAGGGGAATGGATTATGGAGTAAAATAATGAAAATAACTGTTTCACAAAACCGGAGTGTATGCGGCGCGTGTTTTTTTCAGAGGGGCTGCGGCAAAAAAAAGCAATTGCCCGCTCTTCCGCGGCGCATCTTTTTTGTTTGCTGCCTGCTGATTGTCTGCACCGCAGGCTATGCAAGGGGAAGAAGGGAGGTCTTCGAGGAAGAATATCTGTTCGAGCCGGAAGAGCAAGAGCAGGAAGAGCCGCTGGACGCTCTGCCGTACTCCAAGGATTACGTCGAGGAGTACGTCGAGGCGCAGCCAATCCTCAATCAAAGCGCCATGCAGTCGAGAGCCGAAAAAATTTCCTTTGAAAGGCTCCAGTATCTGTACAGGGCGCAGGAGCTCGACCCGGATCTTCAGGAAACGGCAGATGATATCGCCGCGTTTCGGGCGGCATTCATAACCCCGCTGCGAATAATCCCGCCGAATCTGGCTGCCCCGAGCGAAAACCTGGACTTCCTCAAAGAGGTCGCCCGCTACAAGGCCGAGCGTGAACAGATTATCGCGAAGCAGCGTTTCTTCCTGGGCGAACGGGACAAACTGCTCGCCCAGCGGGATGCTTTGCTTAAAAGGCAGGAGGAACTCCTTGCGCTGCTCAAAGAAGCGGACGACTTCTACGCGGCGCACCCGCCTTTTGAACTCTACTACGATCCTGGCCTCGAACGATTCGGCGCGGTGAATTTTCAGCAGACCACTATGACCATGCGTTTCAAGGTCTGTACGGTACCGGCGGCAAATTTTGACGCGATCAGAATCATTAACGAGGGCTTGAACGGCATTAAAACCAGTTTCAACAACATCAACCGCGCCCTTGACAACGTTCAAATTGAAATGGACAAAGTGAATAAAACCGCGGTTGAAACGTATGCGGTCCTGGAGGAAAAATGCGTCAGGCCGGGGGACAAGTATGTCTATAAAGAAAATCAGACGCTGCCCAAGTGGAAGGGCGGCAGCGGCCGGCGTTTCACCATCAGCGCGTCTCTTTTCAACGAAGCGGGAAAAGAGATAGGCAAAAGCTCCGTGACAATGGTCAACGATCTCGTAGGCGGCGATATATTTTCCCCGGACACGGCGTGGCAATACATCTCGTTTAGCGGCGTAAAAATTGACGACATAAGCGAGTCGCTGCGCATTAGCATCACCAGGGTGAATGACAAGGTGATTAATTCGGACGGCAGCGGCTATATCAGCATTACGGAACTGCCGCTTACGGAAACCGATTACGCCTTTGCCGGCTTCGATTGGCAGGGCTACGGCCCCGACGGGTACAACCGCGCCGGATATACGCGTGACGGCTACAACTACGACGGCTTCAACCGGCAGGGAAAAAACCGGGAAGGCTATACCCGCGAACAAGCGGCTCTTTTGGCGGCCGCCTGCTCCATGTTTGTCATCAACGGCCAGAACATGGCGGCCGCGCCTGCTCACGCCGAATTCCGGGCCGACTGGAACGAGGCGGTCAAGCAGTGCGCCGCGCTCAGGGTCAGCGATATTGACGGATGGCGTCTTCCCACGAAAGATGAATTGGATGCTATGTATGAACAACTCTATAAAAAGGGATGGGGCGGTTTCTCCCCCTGTGTGTACTGGGCTTCCTCCGAAGACAAGTCCAAAAAAAATTCTGCCGCTATTCAGTCTTTCGTCGATGGTGAAAAAACGGACGACTACAAGGGGAGCACCTATCTGGTACGGGCTGTGCGGGTTTTTGATACCGTAAAAGACAAATAGTACGTCCCCCCCCCCCTACTACAAACCCCACTCTGGTTCCGGGCGCGCGGCCGCGAGGTGCAGTTCCTCGAGGATCTGGGTGCGCAGCCGGAGGAAGCGCTCGCTTCCCCGGTCGCGCTCAGACGCGGAGAGCGGCACCGGTACCACTTTGGCGATGCGGCCCGGGCGCGCGCTCATAATGACGATACGCTCGCTCAGGAAGATCGCCTCGTCCACATCGTGCGTCACCATGACGAAGGTGGCGCCCGTTTCGCGCCAGACCTCGAGGAGCAGCGCCTGTAACTCGATGCGCTTAAACGCGTCGAGCGCGCCGAGCGGCTCGTCAAGGAGGAGCACCTCAGGGGCGTTGATCAGGGCGCGGGCGATCGCGGCCCGCTGCGCCATGCCGCCGGATATCTCGTGCGGGTAGGAGCGCTCGAAGCCCGCGAGTCCCATCATCCTGATAAGATCGCCTACGCGCTGCCGCCGCGCGCGGAAGAGGCCCCGCGCCTTTAAGCCCAGGCCCACATTGCCCTCGACCGTGAGCCAGGGGTAGAGCGCGGCCTGCTGAAAAATGAAGCCCCGCTCCGGGCCCGGCGCGAGGATGGGCTTCCCTTCAATCTGAATGCTCCCCTCTTCGGCGCGGTCCAGCCCCGCCAGCAGGCGGAGCAGGGTCGTCTTGCCGCAGCCCGAGGGCCCGATGATGCTGAGGAACTCCCCCTTTTCGATATCCAGGTTGACGGCATCGAGCGCATGGACGGGGGTGTAATTCGTGTCGTGATAGGTACGACTCAGATCGCGGATCGTTATCAACGTGCCGCGGCGGTTTTTTTCACTCATTGGACAAACCCCTTTTGCCAGCGGAGTACCGAGTGCTTCAGCGCGCCCAGGAACGCGAGGATGAGCGAAAACTCCACCGCGATAATGATGATGGCGGCGTACACTTTCGCGTACGCGCCCCAGCCCTTCGCCCAGTTGATGTAGAAGCCCAGCCCCGCCTTCGCGCCGACCATCTCCGAGACGATGAGGGTGGTGAAGGAAAAAGCCGCCGCGGTTTGTATGCCCATAAAGATTGACGGCATCGCGTTGGGGATGGCGGTGTGGAAGAGCAGGAAGCGCCGGTCCGCGCCCAGGGTTTTCCCCACCTCGTAAAAGGCCTTCGGGGTCGCGGCGATGCCGGAGGCCGCCATCGACGAGACCGGGAACCAACTGGATATGACGATGAGGAAGACGCCGGCGGCGAAACTGCTCGGGAGGAGGAGCAGCGCGATCGGGAGCCAGGCCACCGCGGGCACTATGCCGGTGACGCGGATCACCGGCGAGAGCCAGTAATCCCAGTGGCGGTTCCAGCCGATGAGGACGCCGGTACCCAGACCGAGCGCGGTACCGGTGACGAGCCCTGTGAAGAAGAGCCTGAGCGAGTAGAGCGCGCTCAGCGCGACCAGGCGGCGGTCGTCCACGAGCACGGCGAAGATCGCGTCGAGACTGGGGAAGTACGGGAGCGGCGCTATGCCGCTCTTCACGGTAAGCGCCTCCCAGAGGATGACGGCGAGCGCTGCCGCCGTCAAAAAATCCGCCTTGTGGTACAGTTTTTTGCGGATTTCGAGATTTTTTATGCCAATAGCATAGAAGATGATGATGACGAAAATGGCCGCGCCCAGTACCGCCTGAAACGGTACCGGGTTCACCTTTTCCGCGTTCGGCGCAAAAAGACTCACCGCGAGCGCGAGGGCGAACGCCGTAACCGCAAGCCAAACGCGGTACTCCGCCTTCGGCTTCCAGTAACGCCCGTCCAGCGCGACTCGCGGATCGTCAAACCATCTCCTTTTTTTTGCGGCTGCGTTCACGGTGCCTCTATGCTACTTCTTTGCCTGCGCTTCAAGCGCAAAAATGTCAACATAGATGTCGTCGATGAACTTTTGCGCGTCCAGATCCTTGGGCAGGTACCCGATCTTCGTGAGCCAGTCCGCGAAGTAGATCGCGTCCTCTTTGGCCCGCGCGTTCTCCTGGGGGCCCGAGTGCGCGCCGTAGTTGTAGTGTTCGAGCAGACCGGCGACCAGATCGAGCTCCTCGGTGGCGACCTTCTTTTCGCTGATCAAAAGTTCCGCGGCCTCGCGCGGGTGCTCGCCTATCCACTTGACGGATTTGTGATAGCCCCGCAAAACGGCGGCGACCACATCGGGGCGCTCCTTCACGAGTTTCCCGGACGCGAAGAGGAAGCAGCAGGCCTTGTCCTTGAAGAGCGGGTGCGTCGCGATGTCCAGGATCACGCGGTACTCGCCGCTCTGCTCGAGGGTCGTAGCAAAGGGGTCCCACTGCGCGATGATATCCACCTCGCCCTTTTCCGCGGCCTGCCGGATCTGGTCGTTGGGGAAGGGCAGCCAGGTGATCTCGTTCTGCGGGTCGGTGATGCCCGCGCTCCCGGCCGCGACCGACACGACCGACATGGGGGTGCCGCCGATCTCGTCCACCGCGATGCGCTTGCCCCGGAAGTCCGCGAAGTCGTTGATCGGCGAGTTCACCGGCACGAGCACCTTGATACAGCCCTCGTGGAGGCCGCCGATCAACTTGACATCGATGCCCTCATGGATCGACGGGAAGTACTGGAAGTCCCCGTTCGTCACGGGGATTTTCCCGGACTGCAGCAGGGCCCGCGACGCCTCGAAGGTGTTGCCCGACACGAGTTCGATACCCAATCCCTCCTCCGCGAAGAAGCCCTTCAGGAGCCCTATCGACGTGGGGGAACCGCAGGTAGAACCCGCATACTCAAGTTGGTACTCGCCCAACGGATACGCGGCGTTCTCCTTTTTCTTGCAGGCGGCCCCCAAAGAGAGCGCCGCCAGCGCCAGCAAAAGAAACTTTTTCATGTTTCCTCCTTACAAAATGGAATATCCTAGTATTCCGATATATTTACTAGTATATATATGCGAAAAAAAATGTCAAGAGGGGAGGGGGGGAGAGCAGCGGCGCGGAGGAGAGGGGGCAGATCGTCACTCCGCGACTTGTTCGCGGAGTCTGGATTCCGCGGGGGAGTGGGGGGCGCGGAGCGGGCGCGGAGCGGGCGCGGAGCGGGCGCGGAGCGGGCGCGGAGCGGGCGCGGAGCGGGCGCGGAGCGCTTGGCGCGGAGCGCTTGGCGCGTAAGTTGCGCGGACTACCGGATAGTTTCACGGTAGTACGCGCAACCCACTTGCAACGCGCACCCTACTCCCTATTCAACCCCTTGATTTTTCTTCGCGGGCACTGTATACTTTCACTATAAGGACTGCCGCTCCCTACGAGGGGCGCTTTTTGGAGATATTGGTATGATTAGCGATTTTTTGCTTAATGAAACGGACGTCAGGCGGGGTAAATCCGTCGGGTACCCCCCCCCCGTCCCATACTTTTTCGCGTAAAAAGTAAACGGTTTTCCTGCTGTTTACTCTTCTTTTTTGCCCTCTCAGGCAGCCTCTACGCCCAAAGTTTCTCGTATAAAGACGCGCTCAAAATTGTTGCCGCGAATGTGCAGGCAAAGGTCTTGGAGGGGGACAGCACGGCCATCGTCAGTTTTCAGAGTGCCGCGAGCCGGTTCAGCGAGCGTGTCATAAACGATTTAACCCGTCACCTTATCACGGGCCATGTGCGCGTCGTCGACCGCCAGAACCTCGATGCTATCCACGCGGAACAGGCGTATCAGGCGTCAGGCTTCGTGAGCGATGAGTCCGCGGTCTCGATTGGCCATGAACTGGGAGCAGCCGCCATCATAGTCGGCTCGGGCGAGAACATGGTCGATTACTACCGCTTCAACTTCCGTATGCTGTCGGTAGAAACCGCGGAAATACTGATGCAGTCCTCGATAAACGTCCGGTACGATTCGGCAATGCGGCGGCTGCTGGGCGAAAAAGCGGATGTGTCAAGCATGGGTACCACACACTTCGCGGTGGGGGCGCGGCTCGGCGCGGGCTTTGAAATCAACACCGCTCATGAAGACATGGTGGGGGATGGTTACTCCCCAAATGAGAAATCGAACACCGCGTTTAACGCCGCGCTCGCAGGCGCGTTCCGTTTTAACGACGTGTGGTCAGTCCAGCCGGAGGTGAACTTCATGCTGAACAACGGCATGGAGATAAGCGGGCAGGGTGAGGCGTATAGCATCGCCTATCCCACCTTCGACATTCCACTGCTTGTCCGCTGCAACTTCATTCAAGCGCCGCTTGTGGTGGGGGTGGTCGTTGGCCCCTACATCTCGTTTCCGGCAGGCAAGTTGAATTTGACCATAGCCAGCGGCGGCTCTGCCCTGGATATGAGCGGTTACACGTTTGGTATCACCGGCGGTTTCGCCATCGGCATTAAAGCCGGCCCTGGTTGCATTGCCGCCGACATCCGCTATCTCAACGACTTCAACTCGCTCCAGGTGCGGGAAGAGTTTGACGACGGTTCCGGTACGCAAGACCAGAACATCTTAATCCGGCGGTCAATCAACGTGACGGTCGGGTATGAGTTTTCATTATAGGAGGACATGATGAAACAGCGGTTTGTTATCGCGCTTATGGCGGTTTCGCTTTTGGTGATGGGGTGTCCAACATCTGATGATCCTGGAAATCAGAATAATCCCGGCAACACGGACAATCCCGAGAATCCTGACAACCCGGAAACACCAGAGACCCCTGACACTCCGGTAACACCGGGCAGCAAATACGCCGAGGAGTTCTGGGGCGAGTGGCTCCGTATGGATAAGAGCGAGACCTGGTACATAAACGGGTCAGCCATAAAAATTGGCAGTTATACAAGCTCAAAGTCCGTGACTTTCTCAAAGCAGTCAGACCGGGTGATTGAAGTTACCGAAGGCGGGGCAAAATACTACCTCTACGCCTCGCGCATTGCCAACGCCAGTTTCACCGGCAGGGTTGCGACGGTAACGGAAAGCGGCAGCCAAAGCAACGTTTCCCTGCAAAGGTCGGTTGCCCGCAGCGGAGGCTGGGGGCAAAAAGTGGTTGACGCGACCAACAAAGCCAACGGCAAAACCACCACTGTCACGACCGACAATGAGGGTAACTTTGAAATCGACGATGCTATCCCCGGAGATGAATACGAAATCACGCCGGAGGGAGAATCGCCGGTAACGGTAACGCCCCAGGCGGACGGCGATGATGTGGGGACTATCACCGTAGTTACCGAAGGCGTGAACTTCAAAACTTCTATCGTGCCTCAGTCAGGTTATTCCTGCGACATGAACGAACTCTACGCGGGTACTACCTACCGTTTCAATCTCTCTGTCGAGAACACTGGGGACGCCGATTGCTCGATAGCGACCTGGGCGCTGGATTGGGACGATGGCCTTTCGGTAACAAAGCCTGCGGACACGCTGCTGCAAACTATCGAGCCGGGTATGAAGAAAACGATAGCAATCACTGTTGCCTGCGCTTCCTCCGCCATACCTGGGGACAAGACATTTAAGAAAATCCGTATCACCATCACGGATAACAAGAATGGGGGAACATGGGATGATTCGGTTTCGCTCAAGTTTCACAAAACCTGGGTGGACTTCAACATCCGCGCCCAAAGCGGCGTCTCCGGCATCCTCATCGCGCCCACGGGAAAGACCTATTCCTTCACGGACACCACCAGCAGAACCATAACGGCCCCGTGGCTTCTCGACGACTACCTGCTTGTGTTCTCCGGCGCTGCGGCGGAAACAGAGACCCGGTACTCCTTTGCTGTGGATACAACACCCGGAACAGACTGGACCACGTTTACCGATTTTATGAACTACGAACCAAACAACACCGAAAGCGGCGCGGCCGCAGTTGGGAACGAAACCATCATGTCGTATCTGCACAAGAATGACATTGATTACTACAAGGTGAGTTTGGGCGTTATCTTTCCCATAAGAAGCGCTCCATCGGGTGTCACGGCAACGGCGCAGTCTTCAAGCAGCATAGTGCTTTCATGGAATACAGTGGACGGGGCGACATCTTACAACGTGTACCGTGCCGCCAGTTCCGGCGGCTCATACAGCAGCATCGGCACAACGACAAGCGCCCCCTATACCGACATAGGTCTTTTAGCAAACACTACGTACTACTACAAGGTAAGCGCGGTGAACAGCCTCGGAGAGGGCAGTCAGTCAAATTACGTTACAGCAAAAACGTTTTCCGCCGCCCCAACGGGCCTAACTGCGGCGGTCCAATCGTCAAGCAGCGTAAAGATTTGGTGGACTTCGGCTGCCGGCGCGTCTTCGTACAAGGTATACCGGGCTACAAGTGCCGCTGGTCCTTACAGCAACATAGGCACATCGACCGGTACATCTACCTACTCTCCCTATACCAACACGGGGCTTTCCGCGAACACCAACTATTACTACAAAGTCAGCGCAGTAAACAGCGCTGGGGAGGGAGAACAATCAGAATATGCCTCTGCGGCTACCTTGCCGGAATGTGATCTGCCAGCCAATACCGTTATTTTGGACGAAGGCGTAGAAAGGGGAACCAGAGACGATTCAACGGTCACCAAATACTATGCGTTTGTCACACGGGCAAATACCGCCTATACGGTTTCTCTTTCGATAACCGGTAACTACACGATAACGGCAACAAGAGAAACGGTGTCAGGGGAAAGTCTTTTCAATTGCAGTCACAGTCTATCCGATCCGGCATATTCCGGTACCCAGACCATCCAGGCAATCGCGCAGGATTCTGTCGTCATTTTGAAGATATATGCCCTAAATTCCCGCCCGAAATTTTAACCTACAGGCGGAATCGGCTTAAATTGACGGGCGGAATTATTTCAGCATATTGTAAGTCGTTATATTGTAAAGAGATACTGGACGTTTTATGCCA
>JAISTO010000002.1 GCA_031272575.1 Treponema sp.
CGATCCCACAAACAGGACGGCGAAGAGTAACATGGAACGGGTTCAGGCGGAAATACAGTCGGCCGCGGCTCCGGCTCCCACGGCCCAGGAATATATCAGCGCGGGGATCGAGGCTCAAAAAGCAAAAGACTATGAAACTGCCGTCGCCGCCTATACGAAGGCACTGAAGATTGAACCGGACAACGCGGAACTAAAGAAAAACCTGGCCGGCGCGCTCAACAGCCGGGGAGTTTCCGCTTACAGAGCCCAAAACAAGGCGGCCGCCGCGGCCGACTTCACCGAAGCCCTGCGTCTCGATCCTGTCAACGCGGCGGTGAAGAAAAACCTGGCGCGGGTTCAATCTGAATAAGGAATAAGAGCATGATAAAACGTTGTTTTGGGGGACACGGCGCGGTAACCGCAGCGCTGCGAAGGGGTTTACTGCTCGAAGCGCTGGTCCTGGGGGGCCTGTTTACTTCCTGTGCGGCAGCAGAAGAAAGCGCGGCGCTTTCTATCTATCAAACAAAAAAAATAATTCCGCTTTTCTCAGCGGACGCGCAAGAGGACGAAAAAGCCCCGCGCCTTTCCGTCTCGTTCACGCTGCCGGCCTCGACGGGCCGTCGGGCCGCGCTGCTGAACAAGGTGCTGTATGACGGCGTCACTCCCGAGGAGTACGCGTCGGCAAAAATAGATGCCCTTACGGCGGAGTACCGGCGCTCGAATCAGATACTCGATGAGCCGCCGGAGGTTCCGTCGGCGGCTCCGCCGTATGCGTGGGAATACCTCGAAGAGACCGCAGTCACCTATGCGGAAAACGGGGTGCTCGTCTGTGAGCGCACGGTCTACGCGTTCTCGGGCGGGGCGCATGGCAGTACGCAGATACAGTGGTTTGTCATTGATGAAAAAGCCGGCGCGCAGGTGCGGATCGGCGACATTGTTGCGGGCGGCGCGCTGCCGCTGCTGAACGAGCGCATTAAAGCGGCGCTTGCCGGCCGCGGACTACCCGCCGAGGGTTTCGAGCAGGCCGATTATGTACGCGCCAACTTTTTTCTGAGCCCCTCGGGGCTCGGCATTCAGTATGATGATTACGAACTGGCCCCCCACGCGGAGGGCTTAATCACGGTGGAACTGCCCTTTTCGGCGCTCGGCGGCATTCTGAACAAAAAAGGCACGGCCCTGGCCGCGCGGCTAAAAACCGCGGCATAATGCTTCCCTTTGCGGCCCTAAGCAGGGCCTTTTCGCGGGCGCCCTTCGTCAAGGTAACTATTGACGAGGCCATCGCGCCCCGCCTCACATCTGATGGGCGGCTCTACGTGCCCCCCCATCTGCTGCGGGCCGCGGCGGAGCGCGCCTTTCATGACCTGGCCTTTTACTTCCGCGAGAGTTACCTGCGCCTCCTCCACGGCGCGCTGGCGGATCCGGCTGCCTCGGCGAACGACCGCTTCGTCATCGGGAGCCTGCTGCGCAACGCGGAGGCGGCCGCGGAGGGGGTCCTCGCCTCGTGCCAGGACACCGGCACCGCGGGCGTCCTCGTCTGGAAGGACGAGGCGGTCTTTTGCGGCGCGGACGAGCGGGTCGAACTCGAACACGGCATCGCGGCCGCCTACCGCGCTAACTGCCTCAGGGCCTCGCAGACTATCCCCGTCACCTTTTTTGATGAAAAGCCGGACAGCGCGAACCTCCCCGCGCAGGTGCGCGTCGAGGCCGTGCCGGACAGCGCCTTCACGGACGACCGCGCCGGAAGCCCCGCGTACCGCTTCCTGTTCAGCGCGCGGGGGGGCGGCTCCGCCAACAAGACCGTCTTTTTCCCGCTCACGCCCGCGCTCCTCGAGCCCGCGGCCTTCGACGCCTTCCTCCGCGAAAAAATCACCGCGATTGGGACCGCGGCCTGCCCCCCCTGCCAACTGGCCGTGGTGGTGGGCGGGCAGAGCCCGGAAACGAACCTCGACACGCTCAAACTGGCGCTCGCGGGCGCGCTCGACTTCCTCCCCTTCTTCGATCAGGATAATGACGAGCGCGGCGCGGAGGGGGCGGCGCCTGCGCGGCGGGACCGGCGCTGGGAGGAGCGCGCCCTGCAAATCGGCCGCGATTCAGGCTGGGGCGCCCAGTTCGGCGGCGCCGCCTTTCTGCTCTCCGCGCGCGTCATCCGGCTGCCCCGCCACGCGGCGTCATGCCCCGTGTCCCTGGGGGTCTCCTGCGCGGCGCACCGGTACCTGCTCGCGCGCATAACGGCCGGGGGCCTCTTCGTCGAACGCCTCTGCCGCGAGCCCCGCGCGCTCTTCCCCTCCCCGCCCCCCGCGGGCGAGGGGCATCCGGTCAACCTTGACCTTCCCCAGGAGGCGCTGCTGCGGGAACTGGCCGGCCTTGCGGCGGGTACGCTCCTCCGCCTCAGCGGGCGCCTCGTCCTGGCGCGGGACCAGGCCCACCTGCGCTGGCATGGCCTCATCGAGGCGGGGAAGGCCCTGCCCGCCTACCTGTACCGTCACCCCGTCTTCTACGCGGGCCCTGCCGAGACGCCCCCCGGCCTCCCGAGCGGGAGCCTGGGCCCCACCACCGCGTCCCGCATGGACCCCTACGCGGAGGAACTCCTCTCCCGCGGGGCAAGCATGGTCACCCTGGGGAAGGGCAATCGCGGCCCCGCCTGGGACGCGGCCCGCGCACGTTACGGCGCCTGTTACCTCGCCGCCCCCGGCGGCATCGCGGCCCTCATCGCGAAGGAGCATATCAGCGCAAGCGAAGTGCTCGACTACCCGGAACTGGGCATGGAAGCGGTACGCCTGGTCACCGTGAAAGACCTGCCGGCGTTTGTGGGGTAGGATGGGGCATCACTCTCCCCCACTCCCCAAGCGGCCGCAGGCCGCCGCGCGCCCCCGATAAAACCGGGAAACTTGTCTATGATGAAACAGAGGAGTTGAACCGTGGATAATGGCGTGCTTACTATCGGGGAAATCAAGAGGCGGGTGGCTGTGCCTGCCAGACAGCATGGCCTGAAAAAGGTCTATCTCTTTGGCTCTTACGCCCGAGGCGAAGCAACGCCCAAAAGTGACATCGACTTGTGCGTGGATGACAGTAATATACGGTCTCTTTTTGAACTATCAGGGTTGTTTCTTGACATGAAAGAAGCGCTGCAAAGTAACATTGACATGGTTACAACCGGCGGCATTGACGGTGAATTCAAAGAAAAGATCATGAAGGAATGGAAAATCATATATGAATAAAGATGCAAGCATTGTTCGGCACATCCTTATTCACATCTCAAACATAGCAGATGCGAAAACTACTTTTGGCAATGATATTGGACACTTGAAGTCCAATACTCACTATTTTAATTTCGTCTGTATGAGTCTTTTACAGATCGGTGAATTGGCAAACCATTTGAGCGATGATTTTATCTCATTCAAATTCAACAAAGAACAGATCGCAGAGCCCTGCGCCAGATCGCGCCGGAGGCGTTCCGGGACGGCGCGCTGGACTTCGGTGCCCTCTGCGAGGCGCTGGGGTACTACGAAAGATTTTCGCCCCCGCGCTTCCACTCCCCACTCCCTATTCCCCGCAGGGCTTGACAAAACGGCAGAAATCGCAGATACTGAAAGTTAAGGAGCGCGTTAAAGCGTGATTTTGGAGGTAAAAAACTCTGTAAGAGGGAGAATTTGCTATGCAAGACCAGGATTACGAGTATTTTTTGCAGAATACTGCCGATTTTTACCGGCAGTACGGACCAAAGTTCCTCGCCATCAAGAACAAAGGCGTTCTTGGGGTCTACGGTGACTTCAACGAGGCTCTGGACAAGACTCTGAAGCAGGAGGAGTGGGGAACCTTCCTGATTCAGGAATGTCTGAAAGACAGGAAGGATGCCGTGCACTACTTCCAGGGCAATGTACTGCCCTACCGGGCACAGGAGCGCGCAATTGTCTAATAAACTGCCCACTCCTGGACATTGTTTTACCAACAGTTATAGCGGACTCTCCTGTGTTCTGACGAGCGATGTTGGGGTTGAGTCTGCCATAAACCCAGCAGGGCAAAAAGCCTGCAAAGCTATCTGGGATACGGGTGCAAGTCTGTCGCTTGTGCGCCCAGAAGTTGCCGCGCAACTTGGCATGAAGCCAGTGTCTAAAACGAAAATAAGCACACCCACTAGCCAAGACGCTGATAGCAGCCTCTATCTGGCCAATCTCTATCTGCCCAATCAAGTTCGGGTGCTCAAAGTCCTCGTGGCTGAAGGCATACCGAGTGGCGCAGACATGCTTATCGGCATGGACATCATAACATTGGGTGATTTTGCCGTGTCAAATTACAACAATAAAACGATCTTTTCATTCAGGATGCCGTCGATGACTACGATTGATTTTTGCAAGAGTTCCCATATCATGCCTGTCACAAATGAAAGTAAAGTTGGCAGAAATGATCCTTGTCCCTGCGGCAGCGGGAAGAAATACAAACATTGTCATGGCAGCGGAGGCGCAACCCATACCTAACCGCCTCACCCCCCTTTTCAAGTTCAACGAAGAACAGAACGCAGCCCTGCGCCAGATCGCGCCGGAGGCGTTCCGGGACGGCGCGCTGGACTTTGGCGCCCTCTGCGAGGCGCTGGGGTACTACGAAAGATTTTCGCCCCCGCGCTTCTACTCCCCCACTCCCCAGCAATTTTACATTTAAAAATAAACCACGGACTCCGCACTTGCCCTGTGGGCAAGTATTGACCCTACTGACGTGATTTTTAGCCACAAAGGTGCCGAAGAAACACAAAGGAATGAAAAAAGACTTAATACTAAGCCTCATGGGTACTTTTGTGTCCTTGTTGGTTGAA
>JAISTO010000051.1 GCA_031272575.1 Treponema sp.
CAACCTCCTCGCCGCGGCCGCCAGGCCGGACGCCGCGCTCCGCGCCGCGTTCATCGCGTCAGTCAACTCATACCTCGGCATCCTGCGCCACTACAAGACCTACCGCAAACGCCGGCGCATCCTGAACGAAGTGGTGTCCTCGTTTTGGCACAAGCACATAGTCTGCGCCCCCGGCTGCCGGAAGGTCATCCGGCGGAAAACGGGGTGAGGGACTCGTCGTCATTCCGCGGTAAAACCTGCGGAATCTGATGAGCGGGGGGGAGACTCCGCGCTTAAAGCGCGGAGTGACGAGAACCACAAGCTGCGGAATGACGGGGGCAGGGGGCGGACGGCAGAAATACACTCATGGGGGCGGGAAATGGGAGAGACGGCTTTAGGCCGCGTCATTTTCCCCGGTCGCCCCCTGCCCCCGCGAGAGTAGATTCCGCGGTCAAGCCGCGGAATGACAAGCCATCGCGCGGCTGCGCTGCCGCGCCCCCTTGACACTTTTTTTTCGTCATGCTATTGTTCCTTGCATACCCTTATGTGCGGCATTTAAAAAAACTATTTAAAAGAGGAAGCATGATTATACGAGAAATCGAGGCGCATAGCCTCCTGACCAAAACCATGGTACCGGCCGCGGATTTTGCAATCAACCCCTACGTCGGGTGCCCGCACAAATGCATTTTCTGTTATGCGGAGTATATGCGGCGCTTCACCAATCACCTCAACGATGAGTGGGGCCATTTTCTTGATGTGAAGCGGTACCACAAAAAACTGCCGCTGAAACGGCTCGTTGGCAAGCGCATCCTGTTTAGCACCGTCACCGACCCCTACAACCATTACGAAGACAAGTACTGCCTTATGCGCGGCCTTCTGGAACAGTTTATTGACACCGACCTCACGGTCATCATTCTGACACGATCGAATCTGGTACTCCGCGATCTCGATCTGCTGAAAAAACTGCGCAGCGCGCGAGTCTGCATTTCGCTGGGCACCCTTAACGACGCGCTGCGCAAACGCATCGAGCCGGGCGTCACTTCGGTGCGGCAGCGGCTTCTGACACTCAAGACCCTGCACGAGGCGGGCATTCCGGTACAAGTGTACGTGTCCCCGATATTCCCCGGCATCGGGGACTTCAAGGAAGTCGTTGCCGCCTGCCGCCCCTACACGAACACCTTTCTCTTCGAGAACCTGACCCTGCGGGGGCCGGTCCGCGTCACCGTTATGCGCTTCATCGTGCAGTACTACCCGCAGTTGATCTCCCTTTACGAGGACATCTACAAGCGCGAGAATTTCACCTACTGGGACGCCCTCGAGGAAGACATTAACGAATACTGCGCCGCTTCGGGCATCGAGTTCAGCACGCATTTTTATCACGAAAAAGTAAGTATGTTGTAACCTTTTCCTTCGTGGGGCGTTTTATACTTAAACAGCGGCGCGGGTGAAAACCGGCGTTTGAATTTTTTCCGGCTCGATTTAAAAACGGCTGTATTTAAAAAAGCGGAGTTAAAAATGAATAAAGGTGTCCGCAAATGCGGATACAAATACATCTATCGATGTATTTGTATCTGCATCATTCTGCCGGCGCTTTGCCCCTCTGCCGTCTTTGCTGACGGCTTTTATACACTGAGTCTCGACTCGGTGTTTGACGCGTTGTATCTTATGCGCTTTTCCGGTTCATACTCTGACGCGTCCACAAAACCATCAACCAACCCGTATCCCTACCAGGGGGAGGGGGAAACGAGCGCCTTCCAGACCTCCCTGTTCGACAAGGGCCTTAAGGGCAGGCTGAACTTTTCTTACGAAGGAGACCGCGTAGGCGGCTCCCTGCAATTCAAGACCCTGGTTGACACCACATACACGCAGGGCAGCGCCGACTGGGACATCTGGCTGCGCCTTTTCAACAATGCGCTCCTTCTGCGGGCAGGCAGCCAGGGGCAGTACGGGCAGGTGGAAGACTACGACACCTTCGACGATTTCCTCAGCGCGAAAATTGACCACTTCGGCATTCTGGTACCAAACTGGCTCTCGGTCAGTATTATGACCACCGGTAATGTTGTTGACGGCACGTCATTTCCTTACGGGCATACGACGCCCGGCGAAAGTTACGGATACGCCGAAGTAAAAAACTCCGGCGCCAACGATCTCTTTATGGCGGCGGGCGCGCTGTCACGGCAGGGCATGGGCTTTCTGCTCGATGCGGCCGCGGGCCCCCTCACCTTTTCCGTCAGCGCCGGCGGCCTCCTCCTGAGTACATCCCAGCCCCTCATGACCTGGTACAAAGATTCCCCTAATGGCGTTCTGAATATGTACGACGGGGATAGTTACGACCCGCTTGAAACAAAAGGCTTTTCCATTGCGGGCCGCGTCGAGGGGGCCGATCTGTTTAATAGGCTGAACGCCGCCCTGGTCTACAAGTACGCCGGCTCGCGCTTCACCAAAACTGAAGCGATTAATGCCGCTGACAAAATCCGGGAAAAAGTGGACCATCACGCCTTTGGCATATACGCGAACCTGCGTACGCCGCTAGACGGTCTTTTTGTGTCGCTTGGGTATTCGGGCCTCGCGCAGAGCTGGGAGAACCCGGAAGGCGCGACCAGTATCACCAGTATGCCGTCCTTCGACGCTCATTATCTTTCGCAGTACCGGAAAGTGACGCTGCCGTTTTATTCCGGCTTCGATCTCATGCTGCGGTACAGCGAGGGAAACTGGTTTTCCGTCACCCTGAACAACAAGGTAAGTTTCGCTTCGGTGCGGGGGAACGCGCACCGCGCGAACAACGAACAGTTCAGCGGGGGCTGGGCCTATACCGCGCAGCTTAACGAGGACGCTTCAGGCAAAGAAGCAGCGCGTATCGAGCGGTATTTCGGCTTTTATAACGCGCTTGGCATACATTTTGCGGCAAATAAACGACTCGCGTTTGATGTGCAGGCCGCCTACCACGCGGCGTTCTTCCGCCTGCATTGGGAGCGGCCTGTGCTGGAAGCGGTCACCAGCGTCGTCGGGCTTTACACGGGGCTTTCGTATACCGTGCTCGAGCGGGGCCGCGTCACAGGGAGCGTCCGCGGCGGTCTTGCACTGCGGTTTCAGTCACACTCGTATCAGGACATAAACGCGGATATCTTCAGGGGCGGGTACCTCGAAGCGGGAATCCCGATAGCCCTGAAGGTGGAGTATTGAATTTCTTCGGGTGCGTTTCGCATACCGAAAAAATTAAAGGAGAAAAAAGTGTATTTAAAAAACGTGCGCTTACGAAACATCTTTCTGGCGATTCTTGCGGGGCTGGTCTTTCTGACCCTTGGCGCCTGCACGCCGGAAAGCGGTCTGAATCTTGAGGGGGACACCGAGCAGCTCCTCAAGTTAATCGGAGAGGCAAAGAGTCTGCTTGGGACGGCGGTCGTTTCTGACAAGGCTGACACGGTCGACAAGGGAACCAAGTGGGTTACCCAGGCCGGCCATGACGCCTTCCAGATGGCCATTGACGCCGCGCAGAAAGTTGCGGACGACAAGGACGCGAAGTGGGTGAAAATCACCGCGGCGATTGCCGCGTTGAACCAGGCGATCGAACACTTCGAGAAGGCGCTGCAGGACGGGATACGCGATCCGGTGGTCAACCTGGCGGCATTGCAGAAAGAGATTGCCGACGCAAACGCCGCGAAACTCGGTGTGCTTGTCGCAAGTGATCCCAACAACGTGGCGCAGGGGCAGCCGTTCGTTTCGCAGACGGTGATGGACACCTTCGAGCAGGCGATTGCTGACGCGGAGGCCGTGCGTGACGACACGAGCATCACTCAACAGGATGCCGATGACGCCGTGTCCGCGCTGCACAGCGCGGCGGTCACCTTTGAGGCGGCAAAGCAACTTGGTACCAACGCGGGCCTGCAGCCGGTCGATCGCAGCGCGCTCAGCACGGCGATCACGAACGCGGACGCCGCGAAACTCAGCGCGGTGGTGGAAACTGACGCGCAGAATGTTGATGTGGGTACCGACTTCGTCGACGCCCAGGTGATGGCCGCTCTTGAGCAGGCCATTGTTGACGCGGAAACGATCAGCCAAAACGCCGCCGCGACTCAGCAGGAAATTGACGACGCGGCCGCCGATCTGAACAAAGCGGTGGGTGTGTTCAATGCCGCAAAGCAGCCGGGCACACGGCTCGTGGCGGCCTTTGATTCGCTTGTTAGCGACGGCTCTTCCCAGCAGAGTTCCACGAAACTGATCTTCACTTTTGATCAGGATGTGCCGCTTTTCAATCTCGCTGACATCGACCTGGGGAGCACGGCGGTACAGAAAGATCAACTGACCAAAACGCAGAGCACCGGCGTTTACGAACTGACCCTCACGGCGATAACGCAGACCGATGTGCTCACCGTCACACTGGCGAAGCAGGGTGTCAGGTTTGTCCCCTCGTCGCGGACGGTAACGGTCTATCATATCCTTTTTGTCGAGCGGCAGGGGAACGGCACACTCGTGTCGCAGGGCAAGTCCGCGGCGGCGGACACCTATTACATCGACGCGGTCTCAGGGGATGACGCGAACAACGGGACGAGCCCCATAACGCCCTGGAAATCGTTCCGCAACGCGAACAGCAAGACCTTCAACCCCGGCGATCATATCCTGCTCGAGGCGGACAGCATCTGGAACGGCGAAACCGTTACGCCGGCCAACAACCCGACGCTGCTTTCCAGTGACACCGTCGGCATGCTCTGGCCGAAGGGGAGCGGCTCTGCCGGGAATCCCATCATCATCGATCTGTATGATATTGACAATATGCAGGCGGCAACGCCGGTCGTCTCTTACAGCGCGAACAAGCGCCCGGTGATTAACGGCAACGGCACGCCTTCCCCGAATCCGTCAAAGCCTTACGAGACTTCAGGCGCGGTCAATTTGAAAAATCAGGATCACTGGGAGATATACAACATCGAGTGTACCAACAGTTTTGCGAACATAAGTCAGGATACTGACCACTGGACGAAAATCAAGGTCAACAAAATGCTTGCGGGTATTTTTGTCAACGAGGATGACAGCGCGGGCGCCGCGAAGTACCGGCACATCGTCATTAAGAACTGCTATGTGCACGATGTCCAGAGCGAGAGCACCAACAATAAGCAGTCGTATTGGACGTCGACGTATTTCGGCAGCGGCGCGCACACCTCGAGCAAGGTGGTGGGCGGCATTATCGTGAACGGCGCGTTCAGCGATCTGGTCCTCGAAGGCAACATCGTGAAGAAAGCGGGCCTCGAGGGTCTGCGTACCGGCGGCGGCGCGAAAACCAATGTGGCCATACGCGGCAACTATGTCGAGGCGGTTATGGGGGACGGCATCGTTATTTCCGGGGTGAATTTCTCTCTGCCTTCGTCGGTAAGCCCTCAGCAGAATCTGGTTGAGCACAATATCGTCAAGGACGCGGCGGCCTCCCCGCTGAACGATGAATCCCTTCAGGATACCGCGAACTACGCGGCCTGCTGGGTCTACCAGGGGAAGCAGGTGCGCTTCAGCCGCAACGAGGCGTACGGTACGCTCTACGGGTACCTCGACGGCGAGGCATGGGATATCGACAACGACAGCAGCGAGGTGATCTATCAGTATAATTACAGCCACCATAACGCGGGCGGCGCCTGCCTGTTTATGTCCTCCGCGACAAACAGCATCTTCCGCTATAACATCAGCGCGAACGATGGGGGCGGCGCCCGTTACATGGAGACGATAGACGACAACGGCATACAGGTGGATACCAGCGCGGCATCGTACACAGATTGGACTGACGGGCAGTCGATTTTTCATTACACGGTCAGTGCATCGACCGCTGGTCCAACTGTTCCTCTCGTATACAACAATACGATCTACATTGGCGATGGGATAAGTACCGCGCTGTATGGGAACACCTCTCTGGGCAACGCGAATAAATATGTGCGCTTCTACAACAACATACTCCTGAAGGCGGGGGCCGGGACGGTCCCCCTGTGCAACACGCACAATCCCCCGAAGTCCAGCGAGGGCTATTTGACCAGTCCTGCCGCGTTCAAAAACAACCTGCTCTACGCGTACGATATTAATTCCGGCGCGGAGGATAAGTCGAAGTTCACCATGGGCGCAGGCGGCGTCACGGTGGCGGATTTACTTTCAACTTATAACAACCACTGGGCGGATCCCAATCTGCTGATTCAGTCTGACCCCTCGAACGCGGCGGCACTGCGTGCGCAGCGGGACGACGCGTTTACGGCGTACAACGACCCCGCGGCCCTTGCGGTATTTACCGACACCACGCGGCTGCGTGACCGCGCGCGGATGTTCTCGCTGACGGACGATCAGTCGCCCGCGTTCGAAGCCGGCATGGCGATTCCCGCCGCGAAGGACCCGGCCATTGACAACGCCTGGAACGACGGCGGCGTCACCGAGGACTTCTTCGGCGCGGCCATTGACGCCTCCAAGCCGCCCATCGGCGCCGCGGTGACGAGGTATTAGGAGCCTAACTGACGGCCTTCCGCAAGGTCCGCGAAAAAGCGGTCCGCTATGGGAAGGCCGCCGGCCGTGAATCCGAGGGCGCGGTTATGCCGCAGTTCCCCGTGAAAGTCGCTGCCTGCCGTGACCCGCAGCCCAAGGCCGCGGGCGATGCTTTCGAGGCGCGCGCAGGCCGCGGCTTTTGCGGAGGGATGCCAGGCTTCGATACCGTCCAGCCCCCGCGTTTTCAAATCCGCAAGAAAATCCGGCAGCCTGCCCCAGGACAAATAAAGTGACAGGGGGTGGGCAAGCACCGCAAGCCCCCCTGCCCCGTGAATAAGAGGGACTGCCTCGTCGAAAGGGAGGCCCTTTTTGGGAACGTAGAGGGGGCGCCCTTTTCGCAGATAGCGATTAAAAGCCTGCTCGATGCTGCGGACAATGTTCCGTTTAACAAGAAAGGCCGCAAAGTGCGGACGCCCAAGGGAGGTGGTGTTTGCGCCCGCGCGCACCTCGTCCAGGTCAGCCTCTATTCCCGCCTCACGCATACGCTCGATCAGCATGAGGTTGCGTTCCTCGCGCCAACACGCCAGCGTGTTAAGCGCGTCGTGAAAGGCCGCGTCCAACCCGCCAAGGCAAAGCCCCAAAAGATGAAATTCCCCCTGGTGCGGCCAGTCAATTTCAATTTCGATGCCCCGTACAAAGGTGACGCCGTGGAGGGCCGCGGCATCCTGCGCCTCTTGCAGGCCGGATACGGTGTCATGATCCGTGAGCGCAAGCGCCTTAATGCCCCTGTGTGCGGCCTCGCGGACGAGCGCCGCCGGACTCAGACCCCCATCCGAAGCCGTCGAGTGGGTATGCAGATCGATCATTCCTACTCCTCCAGCAGATTCCGTTCGCCGCTGCCCAGGGCCCGCAGTATGCGCCGCTTCTCCGCGCCGGAGCCGCCGGTGAGCGAGGCGATGCGCTCGCGGATGACGCGGCGCTTCGAGCGCAGCCCGAAGGGGCAGGTGCAGGCGGCTTTCAGGATGTCCAACTCATCCGCGCAGGAGATGATCTGCCGCTCCTCGATGCCCCCCAGGGGCCGTATCAGGGTGACCGGATACTTTTGGTAGCGGAGCAGCAGGGGCATGGCGCGCAGTTCCCCCTTCCCCAGGAGGTTCATGAAAAAGGTTTCGATGATGTCGTCGAGGTGATGGCCGAGCGCGATCTTGTTGAAGCCGCCCGCGATCGCATAGCGGAGCAGTTCGGTGCGGCGCTGGGTCGAGCACCAGTAGCAGTTCATGCGGCGGCCGGGCTTAAGGCGGCCTATCACGGGGACGTCGATGTCATTGAAGGGGATGCCCCATTCGGCGAGGCGCGCGGCGAGGACGCCCTTTTTGCAGCACGCGCAAAAGTCCGTCGATATGTGCAGCGCGGCGAGTTCGTAGGGCAGTCGCAGTTCCTGTTTCAGGGTGGCGAGCGCCCACGCGAGCACGGTCGAGTCCTTGCCGCCGGAGCAGGCAACCAGGATGCGGTCGCCCTTTTCGATGAGGCCGTGCTCGAGCACGGCCTTCGCGCAGAGTTTGCGCACGATGCGGCAGGGGGCTGCCCGCCGCAAAAAGCGCTCAGCCATGCGCGCCCCCCGCGGCCCCGCGGCAGAGGTCCCGCAGCACGAGACTCGCCAGCACCATGCCGGCCGCTGCCGTCACCGTCACCGCGCTCCCGTTTATCACCTTTTTGGAAGAGCACCACTCGTGCCGCGCCTCGGGCGGGCAGAAGCACCGCCCCGACCCGCATAGCGCCGCGGCCTCCCCATGCAGGGGGAGGCGCTCCGTGCTGAAGACGGCATCGAAGTCACCCTTGAAGCCCCGCTTGCGCAGGCCCTGCCGCACGAGCCGCGCGAGCGGGCAGCCGGTGGTCTCCCAGATAGACGCCACCTGTATGCGCGTGGGGTCCATCTTTTGCGCCATGCCCATGCACGAGTAGAGGGGCGCGCCCGCGAGGGCCGCGGTTTCGATAAGATCGAGTTTGGGGCCCAGGCTGTCGATCGCGTCGATCACATAAACTGACGGGGCTATGCCGAACGCGGCGGCGGTTTCGGCAAGCGTACCCTGGCGCTCGAAGACCCGCTCCCGGGCGTCGACCGCGCAGGCAGGCGCGATGTCCGCGAGGCGCGCGCGCAGGGCCTCGACTTTGGGCTGGCCGACCGTGCGCCCGGTCGCCTGCACCTGCCGGTTGATGTTCGTGACGCAGACGAGGTCCGAGTCGACCAGGGTGATGGCCCCCACGCCGGAGCGGGCGAGGGCCTCGGCGCACCAACTGCCGACCCCGCCCGCGCCGAAGACCGTCACCCGCGCGGCCGCGAAGGCGTCGAGCGCGGCCTGCCCCGCGAGAAGCGCGAGGCGCTGGAACCGCGGGTCAGTCACGGGGGGCCTGCTTTGCAAAAAGCCCGAAGAGCCGCGCAAGCGCCGGGGCGTCGAAGGGCGCAGACCGCACAAGGATGACCTTCCCCTCGACCGTGCTGACCCCCGCGAAGAGGGGCGCGGCGGCCCCGAGCGGCGAGGCAGGGTCGGCGCGCGCGAGCAGGGGCCCCGCGAGCGAGAGCATACCGGCGATCGCGCGGGCCTGCGCCTCCTGCGCCATCGTGATCCGGAGCGCCGCTTCCCAGTGCCCGGGGGGGGCGGTTGCAAACACGGCAAACACCAGGGCCTGCGCGGGTAAGGTGATGGGGATACCGAGGTCCGACAAAAAGGCATTGGCGCGCTGATCCGGGGTCTCGATCCAGCCCGCAAGGGCCGCGCCTTTCTGGAACGCGGCAAAGCCCTCCGGCACGAGCGCGGCCGCGCTCGCGGCTCCCGCCTGCGCGAAGTACGCGAGGGGATCGCCGCTGCTCAAAAGGAAGAGCGAGGCCCCCGCCGCCGCCGAGAGAGCGCCTGAGCGCCAGTAGGCGCCCCCCGCGGGGGAGGGCTGCTTTTTCCACGAGGGGCTCAGCGCGAAGGCCGTGTTCAGCAGCGAGCGGGGGTAGGCCCCCAGAGCCGCGGCCAGGTACGGGGGCGGCGGCGCGGGCGCATCCGCGGCGGCAGGCGGCGGCGCCTCTGGCGGGTCGAAAAAGACCGCGGCCGCGCTCTCCGTGCGGTCGAGCAGCTTTTTCACCGAGGGGTCGCCACTCAGCGCGTCCGCAAGACCCGGCAGGGGGAGCATAAGGAGGAGCGGCAGCGCGGCGGCCGCGTCCGCCTGGAGGTAGAGCGCCCCCCCCCGGGGGAGCGCGCCGAAGGGCGCGGCCTCGCGGGGAAGGCCCGCCGTCTGCAAAGAAGGCCCTGAGGCGCAGCCCGCGAGCACGAGCGCGGGCATGAACAGGGGAATAACGCGGCGCATAGGGAGAGTATACCGCGAAAGGGAGGGGGTGTGGAAGGGGGGGGAGTAGGGGAGTGATGCCTATCCCCCCCTTTGGGGGGGTAGGGGGGGTCACGAATGATGCCCGTCATTCCGCGGCTCGGAAACGGGACCGAGCGCCATAGGCGCACCGTTCGTAGAACGGCATGCGCGTTCAACGCGCCGCGTTCAACGCGCCCCCCTCTCCCCCGCGGAATCTCTCTCGCATCCCCCCGCTCCCGCATCACTCCCCCCCGCACACCACGCAGCCCTCTCTCGCAGAGCACCCCCGCCCTCGCATCACTCCCCTACGCCCCACACCCGACTCCCCCCACCCGTTCCCCCCGGGGCAGTTCCCCCCGGTCGGTGCCTAGGGGGCGGGCGAGGGGCCAACGTGGGCGGGGGGTGGGGTGGGTGCG
>JAISTO010000054.1 GCA_031272575.1 Treponema sp.
CCATATCATTCACTCCTATGAAACGCCCTCGCCCCCGGCGCGGCGAGCAATGCTCGCCGCGCCAGGGGCTGGCGGGGTGCGCGGGACAAGACGCCCGCGCTCGAGGCGCCTTATTCCCCCGTCCGCCGGAACTGATCGGGGAGGGAAATTTTCCCCGCCGGGAGGGCGTCTCTTTTCAGGGGGGAGTGGAGCCAGGCCGGCGGTCTGCGCAAAAAAATGCCTTTAAGCGTTCCCCTAAGGCAGCAGCCGGGGTACCAGCGTAAAGGCATTACTCGTTTTTCGCGGCCGGGGGTTTGCCTGGCCGCCAGACACCGTTTTGTTCCGCAAGGCCGCTCTGACTCGCAGAGACTTATGCGTTCGCGGAATTCAGACGCCATTTATGGCGCGCACACAACACGAAAACCCAAATTGTTGTTCGTGTTGTTCGGGGTGTTGTTGTTGCGGTTGGACACCGTGCAGTTGTCCGCGTTGTTGTTCCAGCTGCCGCCGCGTTTCACCCGGTTCGTGCCCGAACCGGCGCCTGTACCACAAGCTTACACGAAAAGCGCGGGTTCGCGCAAGCAGGACGGCGGCGTATACGCTGATGAGCCAGGCTGCGGCCTGGGCTTCCGTTATGAGGCCGGCGGCAAGCTCACCCTTGATCTCGCGCACACGGGTCTTCATCCGCCGCTTCGACTTTTGCAGCAGATAGATGCCTTTCGTCTTTATCATGAAGCCCAGGAACGGGAGGCCGCGGGCGGTCTTGTCCAGGACCGGCGGCTTCAAATGCAGGAGAAGGCGATCTTCAGTATAACGCTCGATCTTATTCAACATGATTTGCAGTGATTCTTTTGTGGAAGCCCACAGGACAAAGTCGTCCATGTAGCGGCAGTAGGCGGCGGGCTTGAGTTCTTCCTGAATGAAGTGATCAAGGCCGGAAAGGTAGTAGTTTGCGAAGTATTGGCTGGTGAGGTTGCCGATGGGTACACCTCGGCAAGGCTCTGCCTTGCCGTCGCAAGGCATTGCCTTGCCGTCGCAAGGCTCTGCCTTGCCGTCGCCCGGCGCGGTGTGATAGGTGTCAATGATGCTGCCGAGGAGAGCCAGGGTTCGTTTGTCTTTGATGATACGGGCCAGCAGTTTTTTTAATGTGGCGTGATCGATGGAGTCGAAGTATTTGCGCATATCGAGTTTGAGGAACCAGGGGTGCGCCTTGCACTTGGTAAAGGCGTAGCGCACGGCGGCGTGGGAACCCTTGCCGTTGCGGCAGGCGTAGCTGTGGTGAATCAACTGGTGTTCAAAGACAGGGTCGAGCACATTCATGATGGCGTGGTGGATAACGCGGTCTTCAAATGGGGCGGCAGTGATGATGCGCGTTTTGGGGTCGGTGATGACAAAGGATTTGTAGGCGCCCCACCGCACGGTTTCCGCGAGGAGGCGGAGGCGGACATTTTCCAGGCTGCCTTCGATGTCGCGGCAGAAGAGCAGCGCTTCTGCGGAGGCGCGTTTGCCCCGGATCGCCTTGAGGAAGGCCAGGCGGATGTTGGCGTACGAGGCAATTTCGTCAAAGAGAAAGTTCCGGCGCTTCACCGGCGGCCTCACTTTCGGGCGGCTGTTCTGCCGCTGATGCGGCGGCGGGAGCGGCTGCCGGGGCCGGCGTGTGGTCGGCAATAAGTTTGAGAAAGACGCCGGCGTACTGCCTGACCTTGGCGTCGCCGACGCCGGGAATACTGGCGATGTCTTTGACGGTCTTGGCCTTGTTCTTGATCATGGCGGCCAGTTGTTCGTTGGTGAAGACCGCGTAGGCCGGGAGGCCCTGTTTTTCAGAAAGGCTTTTGCGTAGTTGGCGGGCTTTGTCGAAGAGGGCGAAGTCCTGATCGCTTAGGACATCGCGGTAGTCGACGCGCGGCTGGCTTTGGCCCTGCTGGGGCGAATACGAATTTTTGACTTCCTGGCCGTACTCAACGAGAAAGAGCCAGCCCGTGCCCCGTTCGCCGTCGACAAGGCGTTTTTCCACATTGACGATGCGGTGGCTCTTCAGAAATGCGTTGAGTTCGTCGCATATCGAAGGTTCCCCGAAGGGGCTGATGAAAAATGAGCGATATTGCGTTAAGAGCGCCATTGTTTCGCCTTCCTTGTGGTGAGTGGGAAACCAGGGGGCGGCGGCAACTACGTTGCCGATGCCCCCTGGACCCCCGCCGGGGGGTTGAGACCCCCCCGGACCCCCCACTACGCTTGCGCGTCCTTTCAAGCGGCGCGTTTTACTTCAAGAGCCGCCTGGTATCAAACAGGTCTGACTCACTACGGCGCGCCCTTCAGGCGGCCTTCGTGCGTACAGACCTGTTTTCTTGCGGAACTCAGACGCCATTTATGGCGCGCACACAACACGAAAACCCAAGTTGTAGAGCGTGTTGACCGGGGCGACGTCGCCGCGGTATGACACCGTGCAGTAGTCCGCGAGGAAGTTCCAGCTGCCGCCGCGATTCACCCGGGACGTGCCCGAACCGGCGCCTGTGGGGTTCACAACCACACTATTCGATGTAAACGCCTCATCATTTGAGGTAACCGAACTGTTGTACCAGTCCCAGCACCACTCCCACACATTCCCGCTCATGTCGAAAAGCCCCGCGCTGTTCGAGCCATTTCCATTCAGCCCGCCGGTCAGCCCGGTCCCCACCGGATGTGTCGCACTGCCAGAGTTGCTGCTGTACCACGCCACCGCAGTTGTATCAGCGGGAAGCGTGTCAGCGCCCGCGTAGGTGTAAGCCCACTCGGTGGCGTGGTCGGTGGGGTCGCCGCCACGCGCCGCCGCTTCCCACTCCGCCTCGGTGGGCAAACGGTAGCCTGTCGCATCGCTCTTCATGTACACCGTGTCACCAGAAAGGGACTTTATCACCGTGCTATAGTTGCTGTCGCTGTAGTACGCCGGCGTCTTCCCGCTCATCTCGCTGTAGGCGTTGCACCACACAACCGCGTCTCGCCAGGAAACATAAGTTACCGGCTCGGTTTTCGCAGAGGTCGGCTGGGCGCCGTTCGTGCCGTCGTGACCCTCCCGGCCCGCGTTGGTGAATGTGTAGCCGTTGCTCGTTGCCCAGGTCTTCACCTCGTACCAGAGTTCGTAGGTGGTCTCGTACCTGGCGATCTTGAACGCGCTCAGGGTGACAGTGCGGCCCGCGATGAACACGCCGCTTGACCCGGTGCCAGCCAGGCTCGTGATGGCCCCTATCGAAGCCATGCTGCGGTACTGCTCGGGCGTGGTGAAGGTATACTGCGTGGGCGTGAATGCCGCTGACGACCACACCGTGGAGTAGTTGCCCGCCGCGTCCTTCACCGTTACATGAGCCTTGTACGCAGTGCCCGTGGTCAACCCGGTGATGTTCACGGTGTTGGCACTGGCTGTGGCGGCGGCGCTGGCTATCGCAATGGTGCTGCCCGTAACGCCGCCATCGTAAGCGGTTTTAAGGGCCGCGCCGCTTGCCGGTGCATCAGTGGCCGAAGCGTAGACAACTACATAGTAGGTGCCCGCCTCATCCGAAGTGAAGTTCACCGTGGCGGTGGTGCCGGCTGTGGTCACGTAAGCGCTTACCGATTGCGCCGATAGCACCGGCGCGGTGGTGTCGGCGGTGATCGGCGTGAACGCCTCTGACGACCACACCGTGGAGTAGTTGCCCGCAGCGTCCTTCACCGTTACATGAGCCTTGTACGCAGTGCCCGTGGTCAACCCGGTGATGTTCGCCGTGTTGGCACTGGCTGTGGCGGCGGCGCTGGCTATCGCAACGGTGCTGCCCGTAACGCCGCCATCGTAAGCGGTTTTAAGGGCCGCGCCGCTTGCCGGTGCATCAGTGGCCGAAGCGTAGACAACCACATAGTAGGTGCCCGCCTCATCCGAGGTGAAGTTCACCGTGGCGGTGGTGCCTGCTGTGGTCACGTAGGCGCTTACCGATCCCGCCGATAGCACCGGCGCGGTGGTGTCTGTCCCGCCGCCGCCGTTGTCGCTGCCGTCAGGGCAGCCCGTGAGTGTGAGCGCCGTCGATATAACGAACGCTCCGATGATTGCCACCGGCAATTTTACCGGCGGCGTGAAAATGGTAGATTTCGTTTTCATGGAAATCCCCCTCCTTAAAATAGTGTCGAGACTTTCCTCGCAGCCAGCGGTCTTTCCCGCGGTCTTCTTATGGGGAGTAGGGAATAGGGAGTAGGGAGTAGGGTGCTTCGGGGACGGTGGACAGTGGAAAGTGGAGGATGGAGGGCGCGACTCGAAAATCTTTCGTAGTACTTCCTTGCATATCGGTAGTTCCAACGACTTCCGAACAACGATCTCCACTTTCCACCGTCCATTTTCCACTCCCCACTCCCCACTCCCCACTCCCCAAGCGCTCCGCGCCCCCCACTCCTCACCCTGAGGCGGCCCGCGGGCATAGCGGCCTGCCGCCGCGGATGCAGAGAGCCCCCACTCGTGCCGTGCGGTACGATACGCCGCGGAGCCTTTGTTGAGGAAAAAAGTGACTGTTTCGAGAGCGCAAACAGGTGTGTTTAAATCGCGAAAAAGTGGGGGACGGGGGGGGGGGCAGAACGGGTTTTGCCGTTGTTGGGACGTACGCGTGATGCGGGTGCGGACAAAACCGCGGGCGCAAAAGCACACCGAGCCACGGGTGCGGCCGCACACAGTGCGGAGCGGGAAGAAGCGGGGGGATCACTTAAAAAGTGGTCACCTGTGTCCAACAAGACAAAAGCCATGGTATAAGCCCTCCTTTTGGGTTATTGAGACTGTTCAAAAACTCGAGAGCGTTTTTGAACAGTCTTTAGAGTATAGCGAAATGCGAGAAATTGTGTCAAGGGGGGCGGGAGGCGGCGTAGTGCGAGTGAACGGGGCGGAGGCGGAAAGTCTGCGTGATGCCTGTGGGACTTGGGAATTGGGAATTGGGCGTGATGCGGGGGCGGAGGGTGGAGCGAGTGAGGGCTGCGGAGTGCATGGAGAGTGGTGGGGGCGTTACTCTACGGCTTGGGTGCCCTCGTCACTCCGCGACTTGATCGCGGAGTCCAGATTCCGCGGGGGAGAGGGGGGCGCGTTGAACGCGCATGCCGTTCTACGAACGGTGCGCCTACGGCGCTCGGTCCCGTTTCCAAGCCGCGGAATGACGGAGGGAACCGCCCACTGACCACTAACCACTTTCGCGCCTTGCGCCCCCTTGACAAAGACGCAAGGAAGCGCCAGGATAGAAACATGAAGGTGGTTTTGGAGCGCAAAGCGCTGAAAGGGCTTGCGCGCTTGAATGAGCCCTTGAAAAGTCGTATTGTCAAGACTTTAAAGGGGCTGGAAAAAGAACCGCCGGAGGGCGATATTAAGCCGCTGGCAGGCAGCAAATTTTATCGCATCCGCAAGGGTGATTTCAGGATTGTCTTCGCTTTTGATGGGGAGAGTATCCGCGTCCACAATATTAAAAGCCGGGGGCAAGTTTACAAGGGCAAGGGGAAACACAAATGACAGGAACACAGACGGTTACTTTACGCCGTGAACTTCACGGTTTTATCGATGCGATGCCGGCATGGCGCCTGGCGCCTCTCAAGCCGCTGCTCGCGGACTTGGCCGAACCGGACGAGCCGATAATTATTGAAACCGACCTGACGGCGGAGGAACGCCAACTCTGCATTGAAGGCGAGAAGCACTTCCACGAACACCCGGAAGACTTCATTTCGCTGGACGACTACCTGGCGTACGGCGCGGACTACGTGCCGCCGGAGCCGGAAAAGCAGGACTGGTGGCCGCGCAAAGCAGGGGGAGAAGGGGTTAGGGGTTAGGGGGGAGGGGGGAGCACTTCACTTTTCCGTCAGGTTGTCCACGCCGGACCAGGCGGCGGGGGGGGGCTCGCGGAGGAAGGCTTCGCAGCGCCGCTGGTAGAGGCGCGCGGCGCGGTCGTCCTGGTTCGCGTCCGCGATGCCGGCGAAAAGGTCCCGCGCGGCGGCGAAGTCCCGCGCCTCGTAGCGGCGCAGGGCCTCCTCCCAGAGCGCGGCCATGTCGCGCAGGGCCTGCGGGGCATCCTCGCGGGTGTCGAGCAGTTCGTAGAGCCTGAGCGGGGTCGGTATGCCCACCACGGTGACGCGGCTGAGGGGCCGCACGACGAACTCGTCCCCGATCTTCGCGCGGGTGTACTCGCTGACAAGGATGCCGGAAGTGTCATACTGTTTGTTGACCCCCTCGAGGCGCGCGGCGAGGTTCACCGCGTTCCCCATGATCGTGTAATCCATCTTGTTCGGCGTTCCCATGTTCCCCACGACCATATCCCCGGTATTCACCCCGATGCGCGTGTAGAGCGGGCGCTCGGCCCGTATCACCCTGGCATCTATCAATTTTTCAAGCGCGATATGGAACGCGCCTGCCGGATCGAGAATTTCCTCCCGCAGGGCCAGTTCCCGTTTTTTCATGCTGATGGCGGTCCGGCACGCGAGAACGGCATGGTCGGGCGCGGGGAGCGGCGCCCCGAAGAACGCGATGATCGCGTCACCTTCGTATTTGTCTACCGTCCCCTTGTGCGCGAGGACGATGTTGCTCATCTCGGTGAGGTAGCGATTCAATAAATTGACGAGTACCTTCGGCCCGTCTTCACCGTACTGATCCTGCAATTCTGACGAGATTGACGAGAAGCGCTGGATGTCGGTGAAGATCGCCGTCATCTCGCGGCGCTCGCCCCCCAGGTCCAGTTTGGACGGGTCCGCGATGATCTGGTGGATCACCTCGGGCGAGAGGTAGCGGGAGAACGCGCTCTGGATGAAGCGCTTCTGGCTCCCCTCGCTCGCGTAGTTGTAGACCGCCGCGCTGAGGAACGCGAGCGCGGCCGCGAAGAGCGGCGCCGCCAGGGGGAGCCAGAGCCCCGCGATCTGGTACGCGCCGAGCCCGAGGCCCGTCACCGCCGCGGCGACGAGGAGTGTGCCCGCCACCTGCAGGGGCACCTTCCCCGCGTAGAACACGAGCAGCGTCACCAGGGTGATGGTCAGGATGATGAGGAGCAGGTCGACCCAGGCGGCGCTTTCGCGGATGAAGTCCCCGCAGAGGATGTTGTCCAGCATGGTGATATGCATACCCATGCCCGGATAGACGGACGAGATGGGGGTGCTGCAAATATCGAAGAGGCCCGGCGCGTAGTAGCCGAAGAACACGTACTTGTCTTTGAAGTTTTCGGGCGGGAGGAGGGGCTCCTCGCCCTTCGCGTAGGCCGCCGCGCTTTTGAGGATATCGGCGGCGCTGTACGGGAAGTAGCGGTTGAGGTCGCCGCGGAAGCGGAGCAGGGTCTTGCCCTCGCGGTCTATGGGGATGCGGCGGCCGTCCCAGAGGAGCTCGCCGGCCGCGGCGTCGCAGCGGAGCTCCCGGCCCGCGCCTGACACGAGGAGCGAGCCTGCCGAGAGGCCCGGCACGGCCTTGCCGTCGAAGAGGGTGAAGAGCCTGATGCGGCGGAAGGTGCTGTCCGAGTCGCCTGAGCCGGTGACGTTGCCGACTACCCCGGCCGCTTCCCGCAGACTGGGGATCGGAAACTGCGCCGCGGCCCCTTCACTTTCGCTCAGGGTGAAGCGGCCGGCCATGCCGCCGAAGCCGCGCAGCGTGAAGAGGGGCTTGTCCAGGTCCGCGGGCCACTCCGTGGTGCTGCCGGACTGGGTGCTGAAAAAGACGGTCTGCACCACGCGGCCGTAGTCCCGCTCCGCCTGCGCGAAGGACGCGTCGTCAGCGCGGCTGTCCAGTTCGCGGAGCGAGCGTATCACCTCGCCGAAGGCCCCGCCGTCCCCCCGGCGCTGCCGCTGTTCCCCGGGCTGCCGGGGCTGCCGCTCGGCGCCCGCCTGCCCGGCCGCTTCCCGTTCCCGCTGGGCGGCCTCGAACATCGCCTGCATCTGGTTGATGCCCTCGATGGCGCGGTCCAGGATGGCGTCCTGATCCGCGTTGCGGTACACGGAGGGCTCGGAAAAGAGCACATCGAACGCGACCGAGGCCGCGCCGGACGCGTTCATGTAGTCGACGAACTCCGCATACGCCTTGCGGGGCCAGGGCCAGCCCCAGCCGCGCTCCCTGTTCGCCCAGTCGATGCTGTCCTGATCGAGCAGGATGACGATAATGTCGTCGGAGGGGCGGCTGCTCTTCGCGAAGAGGTTGACCCGCAGGTCGTAGGTCTTGTACTCGAGAAAGCGAAAAAGCCCCCCCAGATAGCAGAGTGACATTACCGCGGAGAGCGCCGCGATAACGATGAGCGCGGCAAGGCCCTTGCCCGCCCTGCGGTCTTTTTTTTCATTCCGCCTGCCAAAGAGTGTATTCTTTATCATGATGTCTCCATCAGCATAATAACGGATACCGCCAAAAAAGTCAGCCCCCCCGGCAGAGCATGCCGCCCCCTGCAAGCACCCCAGCAATTCTCCGTTTGACAGAATTTTGGGAAAAATCTCTCACAAAGCACACAAAGAACACGGAGGAATAAAACTTTTTTCACTTCTTTGTGGCCTTTGTGCCTTTGTGAGAGGTAAAATGAGCATTGCTGCAAGCCCCCCACTCCCCCCTTCCCCCTTTCCCGCGTTTCATGCTATACTCGCTCCATGCCTGAACTCTCAGTATCCGCCGTACTCCAAAGCGCCGCGCTGCCTGCTCTTTCGCGTGACGCGTTCGCCGTCTTTAAAACGCGCCTCGCCGCGCTCCTGGGCGCCGTGCGTGAAAGGCCCGAGGAGTCGGAAGAGTACCACAAAAACAACATCGCCGACTTCTTCAAAAAAATCGGCTATGAGGGCAAGCACTACATCAACACTGATGAACGCAAAGACCTCGTCATTCGCAGGGGGGCCGATCCGAAAAGCCCCATCGCGGTGATCATCGAAACGAAAAGTCCGTCGAACAAGGCGGAAATGATCAGCGCCGAAAACTTTGACGCGAAGGCTATGCGCGAACTCGTGTGGTATTATCTTCGTGAGCGGCTTGCGGGCGGCAATGTCGTAGACCTCGCGCGCCTTGTGGTTAGCAACGGGCTCGAGTGGTTCATTTTCGACGCGCGCGATTTTGAAAAAAGTTTTGCGGAAGATAAAGAACTCGTCCGCAAGTTTTCCCTTTTCAAAGACGGCGCGGCGGGGAGTGCGAAAACCGAGACCTTCTATCGCGACATCGCCGCCCCCGCGATTCGTGCCGCGCAGGAACGCGGCCTCCTCCGCCCCATTCACCTCTGCCTTGCCGATTTCGACGCCGCGCTTACGAACACAACGCTTTTCAGCGAGGATGACGAAAACGCCCTCCTCGACCTTTGCCGCGTTTTCTCCCCGGCCTTCATGCTCAAACTGCCGGTTGCCAACGACAGCAACACGCTGAACGAGGGCTTTTACGAAGAGTTGCTCTACATAATGGGGCTTTGTGAGAAAAATGGGTTTATTGAGCGTATTGATCCAAAGCATCCGAAAGAGGGTATGCTGGTCGAAAACTGCATCATCGCGCTTGCCGAAAAAAGGCAGGTGTACGACACGGAGAATCAGGAGGGCATTGCGCTCGATCTCTGCCTCACCTGGATTAATCGCGTGCTCTTTTTGAAACTGCTGGAAGGCCTTATTCTGCGTTATCAAAACAAGTCCGCCTCCGATGCATACGCATTCCTGAACATAAAACGAATCAAGGACTATCGCGCGCTTGAGCGAATGTTTTTTCAGGTACTTGCGGTGCCGGAGGACAAGCGGGAGCGGCGCGAAGACCTTGCGGCGCTTGGGGAAAATGTGCCGTTTTTGAACAGTTCGCTTTTTGAAAAGACTGACACGGAGGAGCGCTATTTTTCGATCAGTGATCTGGACAACACGGAACTGGCGTTATTTTCAAAGACCGTGCTCAAGGACACGCGAGGCAACAAGAGCACAGGCAAGATGAACGCGCTCGAATACCTCTTCGCGTTTTTGGACGCCTACGACTTTTCGAGCGCGCCCGGCGAAAAACTGCGCGACACCAACAAAGCGATTATTAACGCGTCGGTGCTCGGCCTCATATTCGAAAAGATCAACGGCTACAAGGACGGCTCGTTTTTCACGCCGGGCTTTATCACTTCCTACATTTGCCGCGAGACGCTGCGCCCCGCGGTGGTTGCGAAGTTCAACGCGGCGAAGGGCTGGCACTGCGCTGACTTTTCTGAACTCTACAACGCGCTCGACGGGGCGCCGCTCGATGAGGCTAACGCCATCCTCAACACGCTTACGGTCTGCGATCCGGCCGTTGGTTCAGGTCACTTTCTCGTATCAGCATTAAACGAGATCATCGCGATAAAGAGCGAACTGAAAATCCTCCGCGGCGAGGATGGCCGCAAATTGCGGGACTGGACCGCGCGTGTCGAAAACGACGAACTCGTCATCCGTGACGACGAGGGGAATC
>JAISTO010000111.1 GCA_031272575.1 Treponema sp.
TTAATAAAATTCGCGTTCATTAGCATAATTCGCGGTTAAATTCTTAAAATCCTGTTTCTTCAGAGTGGGCTAAAGATATGGGACAAGTTTAGCCTTTGGGGGGGTAGGGGGGGTCACGAAAGATGTCATCCTCCCCAGAGGGGAGGATGCGAAAGGAATCCCCCTTTGGGGCTTTACCTTGAGCGCGGCTGAAACGAAAAGCAGTGCTTCCCGGTGGCCTTTAGCACCTCGACAGCGGGGAGATTTTTCCCGGCGATGCCGTAGAGCCGGCAGCGCCTGGGGAAGGCAGGCTGCGCGGTTATGCCGAAATGCGCGCAGCGCAGGCAGTCGGGCATACGTTCAGGCATGGGACCCCTCAAGAGATGCGAGTATGTCCTGCAGCCTGCGGATCGTCTCCGCGGCAGGGGAGGTGCCGCCCCGCCGGGGGGCCGCGTCCGCAAGAAGCGCGTCTATGGCCGCATCGCTCAGGCCCCGCCGCGCGGCGCGCCTGCGGATTTCCCGCTCGTAAGGGGCCGTATACGCAGCCAGCGCGCCCCAGCGGCGGTAAAAGTTCAGTTCCGCGGAAAGACGTTTCTTCAAAGACGAGAGCGGCGGCCTGCCCGCCTGGACGCCCCCGTCCGGGGCCGCCGCCCCCTCGGGGAGCCCCTCGCGGTAGAGGCCGAACCGGGGCAGCGCCATCCACAACCCGATCGCCAGGAGCAGGGCCAGCGCGGCCGCGGGCGGAACGGGGTTCCCCCACTTGAACATATTCCCCAGGAGCGCGGGCCGCTCGGCGCCCCCCGCGATGAAGAGTATGCCTTCCTCCGCGCCGGGGGCCTCGGCGAGCAGCCGCCAGGCGAGGAGGGCATTACCGTCAACCTTAAGGGCCTCGTTGCGCATAAAAAAGGCCCTCCCGGTGACGCACAAGCGCCCCGCTCCCATAGCCCGCTCGATCAGGCGTATGTCCCCCTCCGGGCCGCGGAGGTATGTCTCGTCCGCCTCCGACCAGGACGCGAGCGCCAGCGCCGGATCGAGCGCCGGCTCCCCCTCGCCTTCGGTGCGGTCATCCTCATCCTCCGTCTTTCTGAGGGCACTAAAAGCATTCTGCTCGAGAAACGAGCGCCGCCCGCGTTCCGCGTCGGTCACCTTGTTGAGGGACAGGATGACAACACGCCCCTCTTCAATAATAGTGACCAGACGCTCCGCGTCCTCCCAGTCGAAGGCAGAGGCTTCAATAAAGATGACGTTCTCACGCGCCCCGGCTATGGCGGTGCAGTCACCCCTTTTGAGGGTACGCGGCGGACGGCCGGCCCCCTCGAGCCAGCGCTCAAGCGCCAGGAAGGGATTGTCCAGGGCCCTGGCGCTCGGCGGGGTTTCCCTGGTCAGGGGGTAGATTTCGAAGGCACGGTAGAGCGCAAAGATGACAGCCCCGCTCAATGTGACGCCGAGCCCGAAAATGAGGAGCCTTTTTTTCATAGGGGGATCCCCCGGGAAGCTCCCCCGGACGGCGCGGGGGGCAGGGCCAGGAGCGCGCGGCACCCGGCCAGCGCCTCGCCGAAGGCGCTCTCTGCCGGAAGCCGCCCCGCGTAGGCCGCCGCGACCCAATGCCGGATAAGACTCTCGCAAAAAGGGGCCTCGTCCGGGGCGCGCTCGCGCACAAGCGCGAGGCATTCGTACTCCGCGGCCCCTGGGGGAATCCGCAGCCCCCGCGCCCGCTCGACGCAGGCAAGGCAGCAGGCAAGACAGCAGGCCCAGGCCTCGCGGCCCCTTCCCTCTGCGTAGAGAAGCGCGGCCTGCCCGGCGAGCGCGTGGGGGTCCAGGGGGCGCGCTCTTTCCGTAACCGCGGAGCGTGAAGCCCCGCGCGGGGGCCGGGGACCGCGCCGCCGCGCCCGGAGGAAATGCCAGAGCGCGCGCGCCCCCCCCAAAAGGACGAGCGCCGCCCCCGCCGCGAGCAGCGCCTTCAAAAAGAGTGACAGCACCGCCGCGATTTGTTCCGCCCAGGGGCTCGGACGGCCCGCGGGAGGGCGTCTTTCAGAGGGACGGCGGAGCCGTATCCCCCAGGTGCCGGCCTCGCCGCCGAAGTCCGGCGAGGAGAGTATCTCGTGAAGGGACTCGAGGGGGGGCGGAGGCGCCTCCGCGGCGGCGGGCCCGGGGGCAAGCAGCGCGAGCAGGAGCAGCGCGGTTATCCGCGGGGAAGGCATGGCCTCAGACTCCGAAGCAGCGCACCTTGCGGCCCGGAGCGAGTTCCCGCAGGGGGGGGACTTCCGCGAGGCAGCGGGCCTCCTTGCGGGGGCAGCGGGCGCTGAAGGGGCAGCCCGCGGGCGCGACCGAGGCGGTACCCGGTTCACCCTGCACGGCCGGGGCCTGGTCCGCGCCGGCCTGGCCCGCGGCCGCGCCGTACGAGGCGGAGGCGAAAAGAAGCCGCGTGTAGGGGTGCAGGCCTTTTTCGTACAGGTCGGCCGCGGGGGCCTCCTCGACCAGCATGCCCCGGTACATCACCCCGGCGCGGTCGCAGAAGTAGCAGGCCACTTTCAGGTCGTGGGTAATGAACAGGAAACTGAGCCCCGCGCCCGCGGCTCTGCGGGCCCGCAGGTCGAGGAGCAGGTTGAGTATCTGCCCCTGGATGGACACATCGAGCGCGGACACCACCTCGTCGCAGATAAGGAGTTCCGGTTTGAGCAGAAGCCCCCGCGCAATGGAAATGCGCTGCCGCTGCCCGCCGGAAAACTCCATGGGGCGGCGCTCCAAATCCGCGGCGGAAAGGCCGGTCTCTTCGAGGATGGCGGCGGCTTCCTCGCGCGCTTTTTTGACCCCCGGCCAGGAATCTGACCAGCGGTAACCAGCGGTAAGCGCTTCGAACACCGTCATGCGGGGGTTGAGGGAGCGGGCGGGGTCCTGGAACACATATTTTACTTTTTCGCGGTAGCGTTTAAGGGAGGCGCGCTTAAGGCGCAGCACGTCCTCGGGGGGCCCGCCCGCGCCCGGGCGGTAGGTGACAGCCCCCTCGTCAGCCTCGTACATCCGCACGAGGAGCCGGGCGGCGGTCGTCTTGCCGCAGCCCGATTCCCCCACGAGGCCGTAACTTTCATTCCTGCCTATGCTGAAACTGAGGCCGTTCACCGCATAGACAAAACTGCCAAAACGCGCGAAAAAACCCGCTTCAAGGTTGAATCGTTTTTTCAGACCGGCAACAGAGAGCAGATTCATCGCGCGTTCCGTCAGAGGGAAGCCGCTATTTGCTTCAGGCGCTCTACCAGCATCGGATAATCCCGTTCCACATAGAGCGGAATAATTTGATCGATAGTGTCCTTTAAGAGTTTCCGGACTTCCGACGACTCCAGATTTTTCGCGAGAACCGGCACAATGATAGTAGTACCCCCCACGATGAGATCCGGGTCCGTTATCTCCTCGTTAGCCTTCAGTATGAGGGGGAAATAGTAGCCGTTTTCCTCCCCATAAAATTTCTTGGCTATTGACGAGAGCGTATCTGTCCAAACGATGGTGTAGGAGACCGCGTCGTCGAGCAGCAGCACAGACTTTGGTTCAGACTTGGGCTCCGGCTCCGGTTCGGGCTCCGGCTCGGGTTCAGGCTCCGGCTCCGGCTCCGGCTCGGGTTCAGGCTCCGGCTCCGGCTCCGGCTCCGGTTCAGGCTCCGGCTCCGGTTCAGGCTCCGGCTCCGGCTCCGGTTCGGGCTCCGGCTCCGGTTCGGGCTCCGGCTCCGGCTCCGGCTCCGGCTCCGGCTCCGGCTCCGGTTCGGGTTCAGGCTCCGGCTCCGGCTCTGGTTCGGGCTCCGGCTCGGGTTCTGGTTCGGGCTCGGACTCGTAGTCATACTCGTAGTCCGGAAACTCGACAGCCTCGAGTTCCGTCGGCTCGGGCTCCAGGGGTTCGGCAAACTCGGGCGCGCTGCCGCACGCGCAGACAAGAAGCGCCAGGGTTGCCGCGAGGGCGCTTCGGATAAATTGAGTATTCATATTCTTAAGTATAGTGTAAAATAGAAAAAAATGCAAGTGCGCGCTGCATAATTTTTATTTTTGGAGAATTTTTACGTGAATAGTCTGCCCGCGCCGCAGGCTGTTGGAAAGCCGCCGCCTTTCCCTCATCCTACCGCCTTCTTTAAGTCCTCCACGCGGTCGAGCCGTTCCCAACTGAACTCGTCCCGCCCGAAGTGCCCGTAGGCCGCGGTCTTCTTGTAGATGGGCTTGCGCAGGTCCAGTTCGCGGATAATGCCCGCGGGCGTCAGGTCGAAGGTCTTGCGCAGCGCCTCCTCGATCCGCTCCTCTGCCACAGTGGCGGTACCAAAGGTGTCCACCATGATCGCCACGGGGAAGGGCACCCCTATCGCGTAGGCGATCTCGATCTCGCAGCGGTCGGCCAGGCCCGCGGCAACGACCGTCTTCGCGGCGTGGCGCGCGGCGTAGGCGGCGGAGCGGTCCACCTTGGTGGGGTCCTTGCCGCTGAACGCGCCCCCGCCGTGCCGGCCCATACCCCCGTAGGTATCCACGATGACCTTGCGGCCCGTGAGCCCCGTGTCCCCGAAGGGCCCACCCACCACGAAGCGGCCCGTCGGGTTGATGTAGTACGACGTTTTTGCGTCCAAAAGGCCGGTCGGTTCGAGCACCGGCTTCAGCACCTCCTCGATCAGCGCCTCCTTGATCGCGCCGTAGGGCACCTCAGGCCCGTGCTGGTGCGAGAGCACGACCGCGTCAATGCGCACCGGCTTGTGCCCCTCGTACTCGACCGTCACCTGCGTCTTCGCGTCCGGGCGCAGCCAGGAAATTTTCCCGCTCTTGCGGAGCGCGGCGGCCCGCAGCAGGATCTTGTGCGCGGCCATCACCGGAAACGGCATCAGTTCCGGCGTCTCCCTGCACGCAAAGCCGAACATCATGCCCTGATCCCCGGCCCCCTGCAGCCCCTTGTATTCGTCGAGCCCGGCCCCGGAAACCCCCTGACTAATGTCCGGGGACTGCGCGTGAATCATATCGAGCACGGCCATCGACTGGTAGTCAAGCCCGAACGCGGGGTCCGTGTAGCCAATCTCCTTTACCACCTCGCGCACGACCTCCTGAAAATCCACGAAGGTGGATGTGGTAATCTCCCCGCCCACGAGCACGAGCGAAGTCGACGCGAAACTCTCACACGCGACGCGGCTCGCGGGGTCATCCCGCAGGCACGCGTCCAAAATGGCATCCGAGACCTGATCGCAGACTTTATCCGGATGCCCCTCTCCGACCGATTCGGAGGTAAATAAAAAATGCCTGTTTCCCATAAAAACTCCTTTTTCTCGTTTTGTTTTCCTTTTTGATTTATAAGGGGGGGCGATTACCATGCCATATCGACCGGCGGTCAGATTTTCGTCCGCCCCCCCTACGGGCGCACGTTGTTGCGCCCGACCCCCCCCATGGGGCCGCGGGCGCTACGCTTGACGGGCGTTGCGTGTCCGTACGGGCGTTGCACGCAACGCCTACGTCAATGCGGCCCGTATCGCCTCGGCGGCGGCTTTGCCGTCCGCGATGGCCCGCACCACCAGGCTGGCGCCGCTCCGTGAATCCCCGGCGGCCCAGACCTTCGGGTTCGAGGTGTGGAAACTCCCCCTCGTGCGGATATTGCCCCGCTCGTCCAGTTCCAGGCCCAGGTCCGCCACAAGGCCCTCCTGCACCACATGGGTAAAGCCCATGGCCAGGAGGACCAGATCGCATTCGATCGTGAAGCCGGAATCCGGGACCTCGCGCATTACCCAGCGGCCGTTTTCCATCTGCCAGTCCACCGTGCAGGCCTCGATGTGCGTTACCTGCCCCGCGCGGCCGGCGAAGGCCTTCGTGTTCACCGACCAGAGCCGCTCGCAGCCCTCGTCGTGGGAACTGGAGGTTTTTAGCACCGTGGGCCAGAGGGGCCAGGGCGTGGAATCCGGACGATGCTCCGGGGGCTTCGGCAGCACTTCGATCTGTGTGACACTGGATGCGCCCTGCCGGTTCGCGGTGCCCACGCAGTCCGAGCCGGTATCCCCGCCCCCGATTACGAGCACCTTTTTTTGCCAGGCGGTGACCGGCTCCACGCCCCGCTCGCCCGCAAGCGCGCGGTTCTGCCGGGACAGGTAGTCGAGCGCCTGCACGATGCCCTTGTTCTCGCGGCCCGGGGCCTTCAGGTCCCGCGCCTCCCGCGCGCCTATGGTCAGGAGGACCAGATCGTACTCTTTTTCCAGGTCTTTCGCCCGCAGCGTCTCGCGCCCCGCGTCTTCCGCGGTGCCGAACGCGTAGGAGCCGCCCCCTATCCGCGTGCCGGTCTTGAACGTGACCCCTTCCTCGGCCAGTATCGCGAGGCGGCGGTCGATAAAACTCTTGTCCAGTTTGAAATCCGGTATCCCGTAGCGGAGGTAGCCCCCGGCCTTTTGGTCCGCCTCGTAGACGGTAACCAGAAAGCCGGCCTGGTTCAGAAAGTACGCGGCCGAGAGCCCCGCGGGCCCCGCGCCCACTATCGCCACCCGTTTGCCGTTCCGCCTGCGGGGGGGCCGGGGGGCCACCAGCCCCCGTTCGTACGCCTTCTCGATGACCGCGAGTTCGTTCTGCCGTATGGTCACCGGCTCGTCGTTCAGCCCCAGTACGCAGGAGGCCTCGCAGAGCGCGGGGCAGACCCTGCCGGTGAACTCGGGGAAGGGGTTCGTGCTCTGCAGCACGGCCCAGGCCCCGGCCCAGTCCCCGTGGTAGACCTTATCCTGCCACTCGGGCATAACATTCGCCGCCGGACACGCCCAGTGACAAAACGGCACCCCGCAGTCCATGCACCGGCTCGCCTGCAGCCGCCGCTCGTCATCCGGCAGCCGCGCCTCGACCTCGCTGTAATCGTTTATGCGCTCTTCAACCGGCCGGTATCCGGCGCTCTTCCGCCTAACCGTCAAAAACCCTCTTGGATCACCCATCTTCCGCTCCTGAACATAGCATAGGGGTTTCGGAGGGGAAAGTCAAGGGGGCGCAGTATGCCATCGAAAATGTAACCGAAAGGGGGCGGGTTTGTCATTTTGAAAATGTAACCTTGGCCTTGTGAATGGTCTGCAACTCATCACTGGCCTTGTTGACATT
>JAISTO010000127.1 GCA_031272575.1 Treponema sp.
ACGTTTCAGGGCATCGTGTACGCGGTGTGCCTCTTGATGGGGCAGTTTGCGCAGGTGGAGCCGCACAGCGCGAAGGGGCGGGCGGACCTGGTGGTGGCGACGGGGGAGACGGTCTACGCGTTCGAGTTCAAGGCCGTAAAGGACGCGAGCGAGAGCCGCCTGGACGAGGCGCTCGCGCAGATAGCCTCCCGGGGCTACCTCGACCCCTGGCGCGCGAGCGGCAAGCGCCTGGTGAGCGTGGCGGCGGACTACGACCTGGCGAAGCGGGAACTGGCGGGGTGGAAGGCGGCGTAGCGCGGCGCGTGGGCGCAGGGTGAAGGGGGAGTGAGCGAAGGGCGAGGCGTGGACGGTGGAAAGTGGACGGTGGAGGGAGTCATTCGCGAGTCTCTCGTACTACCGATATGCATAGAGTAGTACGAAAGACTTGCGAACAACGACTCCACCGTCTACCGTCCACACCGTCCTCCCCCAAGCGGCCCTCACTCCCCCGCGCCGCGCCTTCGCACAACGCCGCCCCCTTGAACACGCCCCCACGTTACTGCAAAAGTCCAAACCCCTGTCGTAATAGTCCTATCTTTTTTCGTCAATAATATAACAACACCATCTTTCCACTGGGAGGAATCATGAAAGGATATATGTATATGCGTACGTTGGGACTTGCTGCTTTACTCGGCGGGGCGGCGCTGACCGCGTGCCCCCATCCCACGGATTCGGCCCCCGCGGCGGACAAAACCGCGCTGAACGCGGCCATCCAGGCCGCGAATGCGGCAAAGGCGGGCGTTCTGACAAGCGCGGACGGCAGCGACGTAAGTCCCGCGCAGCAGTGGGTTACCGGCCTGCAGTTAACGGCATTCGAGGCCGCCATAACAGGCGCGCTCGCCGTCTACGACGACGCGAAGGCGACGCAGGCCGATGTCGACAAGGCGGCGCAGGAACTGCGCGACCTCACCACCGCTTTCAACGGTTATAAGCATGCAGGCACACAGGGAACGGGCACGACCCTGGACAAAACCGCGCTGAACGAGGCCATCGAGGCCGCAAACGCGGCCAAGAGCGGCGTTCAAACGAGCGCTGACGGCAACGACGTGAACCCCGCGCAGCAGTGGGTTACCGAAGAGCAGATGACTACGTTCACGGATGCCATAGAGGAAGCACTCGACGTCTACAACGACCCTGACGCGACGCAGGACGAGATCGACGAGGCGGAAGAGACGCTCGCCGGCTACACCGAGACCTTCAGCGGCCAGAAGCAGGCGGGCAAGAACGAAAATGCCGCGAACAAAACCGCGCTGAACGAGGCCATCGAGGCCGCAAACGCGGCCAAGAGCGGCGTTCAAACAAGCGCGGACGGCAGCGACGTAAGTACCACGCAGGAGTGGGTTACTTCCGCGCAAATGTCAACGTTCACGGATGCCATAACGGCCGCACTCGCCGTCTACAACGACCCTGACGCGACGCAGGATCAGGTCGACATTGCAAAAAACACGCTCACCGGCTACACCAGCACCTTCAGCGGCCAGAAGCAGGCGGGCACTCTGCACTACGGCTCGCTGGTTAAGTTCAATGCCGCGAACGCGGCGTACGATGGGACCGCGCCGGTCAGCGGCCTTAGCGGCGAGGCGTACCTGGTCTGGGCCGATAGAATAAACATACTGAGCGACTCGGTCACTATCGAAGCAAGAGTGACGGCAGTGTCCTTAAGCGGGCACAACGGCACCGGCTTTATCAGCGTGAGCGGTTCCGCGCGGAAGGGCTATATGCTGCTTACCGCGCAGAACGTGAAGAATGTGGGCACCACAGGCGGCCTTGGCGGGCAGGGACTCGGTACCTGGCAGAACGGGGGTTCCTGGGCATCAGGCAGCACCTATGTCTTTAAGACCACGCTCCAAAACGGGGTAATCAATCACTATGTGTATGCAGAAGACGGCGCCACGCTCCTCAACTCGAAGACAGGCACAAACATTACCCAGGGGCACGCGAAAAGCGACATCGTGTACGCGGTCGTGGGCGGCACCAATTCGAACTCTGCCAATATGCTCTGGTCGGACCTAAAGATCACCTACAACGGGACGACGTATGTCATCAACGCGCTGCAGGCGCAGAGTGTGCTGCCGGTGCTGTCGGCGTCGGCGGCAGCCGCGCGGGTGCCGCTCGGGCAGCAGGCGACGGTGAACTACACCGCGAAGGCCCCGGGCGGGACGGACGCGCAGGTGGCCGCGGTGTCGGATGACCCGTCCACGGTGCGGGTCGACAGCGCGGCCAACGGCGTTATCACCTTTACGGGCCTTAAGGCCGGGAGCGCGGTTATTACCGTCACCAACCAGGCCGCAACTTACCTGACTACGGCCATCACCGTAACGGTGACGAACTTCCCCGACGCGGACGACTACGGCTCGCTCGCGGCACTGACGTACCCCGCGGCGGGCGCGGCGTCGGCCTACACGGACGGCGAACTCTCGCTTACGTTCGATACAGTGCCTGTACTGCAGGCGGGCGGCTCTATCTGCATTTACAACAAGGCAACTGGCGAGGCGGTTGACGTCATCCTCTTTGAAGGGGAGAAACAGGTCACCCTGGGCAGCAGCAACAACAACCTCAACGTGGGCGATCAACTGGTGCGGGTCGAGGGGAACACGGTGTACTTCACGCCGCACTTCGGCGCGCTTGCGTACGGAACGGCGTACTATGTCGCCATTCCCGACGGCGCCATAAGCGGGACTCTGGCAGGCAAAGCATTCAGCGGCCTGTCAGACAACAAAGCGATTGCCAGTTGGAGTTTTACCACGCGCACAGAGCCCGCTCTGACAACCGCGGCGCCGGTTATTGTTAATGGCGCCCCCTCCGCCACGCCGGATTTCCGCACCGTGTACGGCGCGCTGAAAGCGATTGCCGCAAAGGGCGGGGACTGGACCATCAACGTGGCGCCGGGAACCTACCGCGAACTGGTGCACTACGTGGGGACGAGCAACGTCACCATCAATGGGACGGGCAGCGCCCCCTTCGGCGCGGATGTGATCATCCAATACACGAACAGCGAAAAGGTGAACGGCGGCTCGCACGCGCGGTCCTCGTTCTATTTCTCGGGCGCGCATTTAACGCTGAAAAATATCACCCTGCGAAACACGAGCGCGCGCACGTCATCGTACGACCCCGGACAGGCCGAGGCGCTCTACTTTGCGAACGGCAGCGGGAAGTTTCTCGCGGCCTATAACTGCTCGTTCTACTCGCACCAGGATACCATTCAGACGACCGGCCGGAACTGGTTTTACCAGTGCCACATCGAAGGTGACACGGACTACATCTGGGGTACCGCGGACGCCAGTTTGTTTGAGGAGTGCGAACTGGTCAGCGTGAACGACACCGCGAAGACGAACAACAAGGACGCGATCCTGTTTGTCGCGCGCACGGTCAACAAAACCGTCAACCTTGTGCCGAAGGGCTACGTGCTCTTTAACTCCAAGGTGACCACGCAGAGCGGCATGACCACCTACTTTGGCCGCAACGCGGGAGCCGGGGATTACTGGGATCAGGTGGCCATTGTGGACACGGAGTTTAGCAACGAGGGCACGGGCGCTATCGGCGCGACACTGTGGAGCGGCAGCACCTACGACTTCCTTGCGGGCAAACCCCAGCACATTGGCGCGAAGTACTACAACGTCACCCTGAAAGGCGGCACGTTCAACACGAGCGGCAAGAACGCGAATGTCGCGGAAATAACGGACTACGGCCTCGAATACAACGGCCGGTGCGCTATCCTGAACCGCGTCTACAACAAGGAAGCCGATGCGTACGAGGCCGCTGCTTCCGTGTGGGATCTCAGCGCTCTGGAGACCGCCTTCGGCGCATCCCCTGACGCAAGCCAAAACAACGACTACGGCGCCCCCTCCTCCGGCGGCGGGGACAGCGGCGAAACGCCGGGGGAAGAGCCTGTGCCGCTTACGCCGGCCTCGCTCTTCGCGGCGCTGAAGGGGCAGCCCGCGTCAACCGGCGGCTGGGCTGACCGCTACAACGGCGGCGCGGGGCTTACGTACACGAACCCCGCGTCTTACACGCTCATCGATGACGAGACGTATAGCACCGCCGCCGCAAAACTCACGGCGTTTACCAGCGCCATCAATGACAGCGAGGCGCAGTTCATCATCGTTGTTGGCGACGTTGACTTGTCTGACGGAAACGTGACCGACGACGATCACAGTTACTTTGACGAGTTTGACTCGACCACTCACGCGCGCCTGCACAGCGATTTTGCGTTCTCAGTGAAAAGCGACAAGACGATCATCGGTCTCGATGGCGCAAAGTTGAAGTTCGGCGGACTCAAACTGAACGGAGTCTCGAATGTGATTATCCGTAATATCACCTTTTGGGACGCGCACGGCTCCACCGAAGAAGACACAGCGTACAATGAAGATTCAAAAGCGAGTGCAGACGCGCTGGTTATTCAGGCAAGTTCCGGCACACCGAGCAACGGCATCTGGATTGACCACTGCACCTTTACTGACGGCACGTGCAGCGATCTGGAACGAAACTACAACCACGACGGCCAACTCGATATTCCCAGCGCGAAAAACGTGACGGTCTCGTGGTGCGAATTCACCAACCACGACAAGGTCATGCTGGTCGGCTCGAGCGACTCGGCCACTGACGCAGAGGAGCGGCAGGTGACTCTGCACCACAACTATTTCCATGGCACGGTACAGCGTATGCCGAGGAGCAGGGGAACGCAGATGCACATATACAACAACTACTACAATCAGATCGGCGTTTCCGGCAACGCGGGCTACTCGCTCGGCCCCGGCATAGGCTCGCAGTTCATCGTGGAAAACAACTACTTCGGTACGCATCAGTCATACATACTCAAATACTTTGATTCGTCCGCTTCGATAGAGGCAACGACTTTTTCGAAGTTCTACCATGCGGGCAATGCCGTGGGCAGCGGCCTCTCCGAGTTGAGCGCGAGTAATTTTACGTACGACAGCAGTGTCGAAGTGAACAAAACATTCGCCGCGCATGAATCCGCCATCAAGCCCTGGACTCCCGCTTACACCTACACGCCCGATGCCGCATCCGGCCTGCCCGAGGCGATACCGAGTGGCGCGGGGAATGTGCTCGATGCCCTGGGGGATTTTTAGGAGCGCGGCGGCTATGCTGATAACCCGCGCGCTCCGTGTGCTGTTTTTCGCCGCGGCGGCGGCGCTGCTCTGCGGCGTTTCCTGCGAGGGGGAACCCGCGCAGGAAACACCCCCGCCGGGAGAGGAGGATACCACTCCCCTGCCGGAAGGGCCCGCGGGCATCTTCGCCGCCCTGCGGGGAAAGCCCGCGAAAACCGGCGGCTGGGCTGATGCGGCGAATGAGGGCGCGGGGCTTACGTACACGAACCCCGCGGACTTCATCCTCATAGACGACGCCTCTTTCCCGGATCCGGTCGAAAAGCGCACGGCCTTCACGAACGCGATCAACAGCAAGGACGAGGCCTTTATCATCCTGTCCGGGCTGATCGATCTCTCGGACGGCAAAATAAGCGACAGCGATCACGGTTACTTCGATCAGTTTGATAGCAGCGGCAACCGGACCAACCGCGACATCACCTTCAAGATTGAAAACAACAAGACGATCATCGGGGTGGACAGCGCCCGTGTCGCGTTCGGCGGGCTGCGCATATCGGGCCGGCAGAACATCATTATTCGCAACATCGCTTTCTGGGACGCGCACGGCTCTACCGAAAAGGACACCTCGCTTGCGGGCAACGCGGACTCGAAGGCAAGCATAGACGCGCTCGTGGTCGAGGAGGGCGCGGACATTATTCCCTCGGGCATCTGGATAGACCACTGCGCATTCAGCGACGGCACCTGTAACGACATGATCCGCAACTTTCACCATGACGGCTCTTTTGACATACGGGACGCGCACTTCCTCACGGTCTCGTGGTGCGAGTTTTACAACCACGACAAGGTGATGCTCGTGGGCTCCAGTGACTCGTCGCCGTACCTTACGCCCGAAGGCCGGCAGATCACGCTGCACCACAATTACTTCCACCACACAACCCAGCGGACGCCCCGTACGCGCGGCACGCAGATGCACATATACAACAACTACTGGAAGAACACCGGCGTTGTGGGCAACTCGGGCTACTGCATGGGGCCTGGCCGTAACGCGCAGTTCATCGTCGAGAACAACTTTTTTGACACCGGCACCTTCCAGCCCACCACAAAGGTGATCGACTTTTACGATGCCGCATCCTACCCCGCGCTCGTTTTTCAGGCGGACAACAATGTCACCTTTGCGTACTCGAATTACGACAGCACCGCGCACGCAAAGCCCTGGACGCCCCCTTACCCCTACACCCTGGACGAGGCCGCGGCCCTGCCCGAGTCGATCCCCGCCGGCGCGGGCAATGTGCTCGAGTGGGATTAGAAGGGGCTGGATAGGGAGTGGGGAGTAGGAAGTGGAAGCGCGGCATTTTCCCCGTCCGTCCCCTGCCCACAAGCACGGCATTTTTCCGCAAGCAGATTCCGCGGTCAAGCCGCGGAATGACGAGGGGCCTCGGCGACCCCCGCATCCTCCCCTGCGGGGAGGATGGCATTTCTCGTGACCCCCCCCTGGCCCCCCAGAGCTAAACTTGTCCCATAAATTCAAACAGTTCCCGATAGTCCAGGAGGGTGTATAATTTCTGAAGCCCAATCCAGATTGTCTTGACCCCCGGAGGACCATCACTAGGCACACGCCTCGGGC
>JAISTO010000053.1 GCA_031272575.1 Treponema sp.
GCGTTCTACCATGTTATCCCCGGCGTCCAGATCTCCATCACGGGAATCTTTTCCGTGCATGGATAGGTGGCGAAGGTCCCAAACTCATGGCCCCGCTTCACCATGTCCCCGATGCCGTCGAACGGACCTTTATAGTAACCCATGACCTCCAGCCCCTTGATGACCACATACTCGCCCAAGTGTCCTTTGACTATCTGGTCGTGGTATGCCTCGAAATGCGCGTGCTCCCGCGCAAGGTTATTTGCCATTGCAGCCTCCCTATAGGTTTATATCTTTGACTCTGCCGCACCAGCCCGCAAAAAACAAGTGCCCCTGTGCGGATTCAACCGGGCCAGACCGTCTGGGCTGCGGGGAGCAGATTCCGCGGGGTCTTGCTGTTTGCGCCGGGATATGGTAGAATAGCGATATAAACGTTACGGAGGTAACTATGGCTCAAACAAACGTCAGTGTCCTCATGGACAGCAAACTCAAACACGAGGCGGAAAAACTTTTTTCCGAAATGGGGCTCAGCATGAGCGCCGCGATAACCGTTTTCATCAAGCAAAGCCTGAACAGGCGGCAGTTGCCGTTCCCTGTTTCAGGCGGTTCCCCGATTGTGCGCGAGGGTTTTGTTGTCCCCAAAGGCGAAGAAGACGACCCTTTCTGGAGCGAAGTCAATCTGCGTCACATCCGCAAAGGCATTGAAGAAGCCGAAGCAGGCAAACTTACTGAACACGAACTTATCGAGGTGAGCGATGAAGAAATTGTGGTCTGACGAGGGCTGGGATCACTACGTCTACTGGCAGACGCAGGACAAAAAGACACTCAAAAAACTCAACACCCTCATCAAAGACATTGAACGCGGAGCCGGATCCGGCTCCGATTCCGGCATCGGAAAACCGGAACCCCTCACTGCCGGTCAATCCGGCTGGTGGTCGCGCCGCATCGATGAAAAAACCGCATCGTGTACCGAATAACGGAAGACTATACCCTGGAAATTGTATCCTGCAAGGGGCACTACGGAGAAAAATAAGCGGGAACGTCTGGACTGATCGCGGAAAACTGCCTGAACAGTATTATTTTGGCAGTCAGGAAGCGGTCAAACTGTTGCTGCTTAAAGAGAGGCTGCGGATATGATTAAAGAGGCGCCCGATAGAAGTCAGGTCTGCATCGATTTCAAAATAAGCGGCGTGGTAAGCCGTGTTGCCGCCGGCTTGTATCTTGAAAGCATCGAGTATATACTCGATATGCTTGACGCACTCGACGGCTATATCGCCGCACAGAGTCCGCATAAAGGGAGTATATAAGCGGGGCTGTCAACAAGTTAAGAGAAATGCCGACCGTCATTCTGAAGACAGGCTCCGCGCTCCCGCATCACGCCCCCCACTCCCCACTCCCTATTCCCCACTCCCCATAACAAACCCTTCTTCACCGAAGTTTGCCATTAAAAAAAGTAACCGCAGCAATCCTTGACTTTTTTGCGGGGCCATGCTATGATGCGTAAGAGGTGAGCATGAAATTTTTCCGATTGCTGGCGGCCTTGCTCTGTCTGGGGGCCGGGGGGCTTGGCTTTGCGCAGGAACCGCTCCTGCTTGACGCGGCGATTAAGACCGCGGCGCGGGAACTTGCCGGGGGTATCCCGGTGCGGACGCCGGTGCTCGTGCTGCACTTTACGAGCCCCTCCAGGAAACTAAGCGCCTATCTCGTTACCGAACTTACCTACGCGCTTTCGGAGCGGCCTTCCGTCAAAGTAATCGAAGGGCGCAACCGGCCCTCGCTGCTTCATTTCAACCTGCAGCCTTACACGGAACTGAACGACACGCAGGCCGCGTCAATCGGCGCGGAGGTACGTGTAATGGCCGTGATCGTCGGCTCGCTGACCCGGGAAGAGGACGTTTTTACCCTGCGCGCGCGTTCCGTGTCAGTGCAGACGGGCAGAATGACCGGCAGGGAGCGGGTCTACCCGCTCGCGCAGGACGGGGTTCTCGCGGGCCTGCTCGCCTCAGAAGATTTTCTGCCTCCCCCCGTGCCCGCCCCCGAGGCAGATCCCGCCCCCGAGGAGGAGCCCTCCCCCTCGCGCGAAGCCGCGGATGACGCGCTTCCACCAGCAGCCGGGGAATAACGGCGGCGACAGTGACCCAAAACGGCAGCGCACGGTTTTGGCTTCTTTTTGCCTGAAGGGGCAGCTTCAGGCCGCGTCATTTTCCCCGGCCCCTCCCTGCAAACAACTTTTTCGCGCAAGGTACGTATGACGCGCTGCGGCCAGTGGACGGAAGGGGGTAAAACCCGGCTTCATGGGGGCGGGGGACGGACGGGGAAAATGATTAGAAGGCTGAAAAAGCGGCTAATGCACGAGCCGCCTGGAAGCACGCACAGTGACCGCGCACTTCACTGTGCAGGCATGCATTTGGGGCAAAAAAAGACAAAACCCCAGTAAGTGTTACTATACCGGGTAGAGTACCACCCAGCATCGCGAAGGTGGCGGCGACAGTGACCCAAAACGGCAGCGCACGGTTTTGGCTTCTTTTTGCCGGAAGGGGCGGCTTCAGGCCGCGTCATTTTCCCCGGCCGTCCCTGCAAACAACTTTTTCGCGCAAGGTACGCATGACGCGCTGCGTATGGTAGGCGGCAGGGAGAGTCCCTGCCGATCTGTGCAGTCGCACCTACAAAGCCACGCCAAGGCGTGCGTACATACAGGTGACTGCCGTAGATCGGTAGGGGCTCTCCCCGCCGCCGTACGAGAAGGCCAGCGCGGCTGCTATACCTACCCACCCACTTGACAAGAAAACACGTTTCTGCTATGGTGTTGGTAAATTTTGCAAAGGCGTTTCTTTTCGAAAGGGCGCCGACGGAGAAAAGCGCATGCTGTGATTCGGACTATTTTACCTGTTATGTCAATTTTCTCCATGTAAGGGGAAGAAATGAAATGACAGGCTGGGAAAGAAAAATAGCCTGCGCGTTCACGAAACGTTATTCAGTCGTTACAAAACCAAAAACCATGCGGCTGAAACCGGAAAGCATATTCCCACGGTTTTTAACTGCTGATGCCGAAGAAAAACAATCATTCTTAAAAGCTGCGCTCCACCTGGAACGAAAAGGTCTTGTCACTCTTAATTGGGAAAAAACAAATGCGTGTATACAACTAAAAACGATTATCTGTTCCAGCGTCGAAAGATTATTTGAACTTACCGGTCAGAAGGATCCTATTTTTACCGCGCTCAAAGTGAAGACCATGCTCAAAAAAGAAAGCAACGGGGATCCTTTTCTGGAACTCATTTCGGATTATGTTGGGCACTACCGGATAGGCCGGCAAATTGACATTCAGTCGGTGCGTGATTTTATCCGCCTCTGCGATCCGAAACTGCGGCAAATTACGGGGACGACTCGGGCGCTCTCCGTCGAATTGTTCAATGATTCGAAGCGCATCGAGTATCTTGCCGAACTGTTCAGTCCTTTCGCGGCGGCCGCGAATCGAAAGGGCATTCCCGTACCAAACATCCCTTTTCTGCGCCGCTCAATTCCGGAAACATTGATAGCCGGAAAACTTGTTTTCGAACAGAGGCACGAGGATGACGAACGCGGCGCTCCAACGATGCAGCCGTTTCTGATCAACGGCGCGGGGGTCGTGCTGGGGATGCCCCTCCAGAGCGTCAAAAACATAGTGCGGGTAACCACGCTGCACCAGGAAGTAAAACCTACAGCCCTGATGGTCGAAAACAAGGAAACGTTCTATGTGCTGTCGAGGACACTTTCCTATCACTGCTTTTTGTACACCTGCGGGTACCCAAGCGAAGCGACCGCGGCGATGATACGCCTGCTGGCGGACTCCGGCTTCAGTCTGTACCACACAGGCGATCTCGATCCGGGCGGCATCCTGATCCTGCAGACGATCTGCACGATAGCGGGGAAAATGGTCGAGCCCGTCTTTATGAACGAGACGATCTTCGAGCGCTACCTGCCCTGGGGCAGGTCCCTTAACCCGGCCATGTTGAACGAGATCGCACGGATACACAACGAAACTCGCGGCATACCGGGCATCGGTGCGCTCGTCCGCCGCATCGAGGAGACCCGCAAGGGAATCGAGCAGGAGATTATCGATTATGCGGAACTGCGGGATAACACGGCCGGAGTCCGTTCCCTTGCAGGCGAAGCGCGGAACGCGGCCTGACGCCTTTTCACCGCCGCACCCACACGCACATGCCGCCCAGGCCGCGGTTCGACCAGGCGTAGTAGGGTATCCAGCGCAGGGTGCAGGCCTCCGTGCCGGCATCGGCGCCGGGGGCGGCGGGGCGGTAGAGGGTGTCCCCCTGCCAGGGCGGGCGGCGCTTGCCCGGGGACGAGAGGGTAACCACCCCGCCCAGAAAGTCAGGCTCGAAGCGCTCGGTAAAATCGGCGGGCGTGAGATTCCCCAGGCTGACGTTCCACAGTTCCGGGCCGTTGTCCGCCTCCTCGAGGCAGTACACGAGGGGGCCCCGCATCACCGCGAGGCGGCCCGCATCCTCCCGCACATGGGGGTTCGCCTCGACCAGGGTTACCCGCATGTCAAGCGCGAGGCGCAGCGTGTCGCCTGACTGCCAGTCCCGCTCGATGAGCGCGTAGCCGCAGCGCCGCTCGGCCTCGAGCGCCTCGCCGTTCAGGGTGATGGCCGCACTGCCGCACCAGCCGGGGATGCGCAGCGCCAGGGTGCAGTGCGCGTTCCCCTCGAAGGCAAAGTCGACATCCCCCTTCCAGGGGTAGCCGGTCGTCATTTTTAGGGTGATGGTACTACCGTCAATCTTAAAGCGGGATTCGCTCTCCGCAAAAAGGTGGCAGTAGATCGTGCTGCCGCTCTGGCTGTACAGGTAGCGGCCCAGGGAGAGGACGAGGCGCGCGAGGTTGGGGGGGCAGCAGGCGCAGCCGAACCAGGCCGGGCGCTGGGGGAGCGCGTGCTTGTAGCCTTCGAGGACGCCGGAGACCCCGGGGACGGACTCGAGCGGATTCACATAGAAGAACTTTTTGCCGTCCAACTGCATTCCGGCAAGCGCGCCGTTGTAAAACTCTTTTTCGATGACGTCCGCGTACTCGGCCGCGGGCGTTATGCTTGCGTCGATGAGGCGGCGGGCGAAGAAGACCAGGGCGCAGGCCGCGCAGGTTTCCGCGTAGGCCGTGTCGTTCGGCAGGTCGTAGTCGGCGCTGAAGGCTTCGCCTGCCGCGCTTGCCCCTATGCCGCCTGTGAGGTACATTTGCCGCTGCGTGATGTTCTGCCAGAGATTCACGCAGGATGAAAAGAGCGCCTCGTCATCAATGAGCCCCACGAGGTCCGCCATGGCGGTGTAGAGGTAGAGCGCGCGCACCGCATGGCCCGCGGCCGCTTTTTGCTCGCGGACCGGCGCGTGGTTCTGCGCGTAGCGCCGGTCGCCGTTGTAGGGCCCCCAGTGGCGCCAGTCGCAGGCGGCGGCCTCCTCCGCGAAGTAATCCGGTTCCGCGCCCCGCGCGTCAATGAAGTAGCGCGCCGTTTCGAGGCAGCGCCGCTCGCCCGTGAGCCGGTAGAGCCGCAGCAGCGCGAGTTCTATCTCCTCGTGGCCAGGGATGCCGCGTTTTTTCCCCGGCTCCGGCCCGAAGCGGTCGCAGATGAGATTGGCGGTTTTTTGCATAATGGAGAGAAATGCGTCCTTGCCCGTGGCCTCGTAGTACGCGACCGCCGCCTCGATCAAATGTCCCGCGCAGTAGAGTTCATGGCATTCCCGCAGGTTCTGCCATTTTCGCTCCGGCTCCTTCACGATGAAGTACGTGTCGATATACCCGTCTTCCCGCTGGGCGCGGCCGAGAAGCGCGATGAGGGAGTCGGCCTTCTCTTCGAGGGCCGCGTCCGGGCGGACGGCCAGCGCGTAGGCGGCGGCCTCGAGCCACTTGGCCACGTCGCTGTCCTGAAACACCATGCCGTGAAACGCGCCCTCGGCCTCGCCCGCCGCTATGCGGAAGTTCTCGATCGCGTGACTTTTTGCCGCGCCTGGCACCTGATCCTCGAGGAGCGCCCCCTGAAAGGGGAGCACCACATCCATGACGAGTTCCTGCGTTCGCGCCCAGAAGCCGCCGGTAATGCGTGTCGTGTTCGTCATTAGACCTCTTCCACTTTTTTTACAAGCAACTCTTTAAAGTGCCTGGCCGCTTCCAGCGGCTCGAGCGAGAGCGCGGCGTCGCAGTCGGCGAGCGCGCTGGGGTAGTCTTCCAGGTGATACCAGGCCTGCCCCCGCCGCAGCAGGCAGTAGGGCTGGTAGGGCTGCATTTCGAGGGAGCGGCTAAAAGCCGCAATCGCTTCAGGATACTTTTGCAGAACTGAGTGCACCACGCCCTGGTAGTAGGCGGCCTTGTACGCGCCGCTGTCGCGCTCTATGGCGGAAGCGAAGTCCGCAAGCGCCTCCTCGTAGCGGGAGCAGGCGAACTGCGCCATGCCGCGGTGCTTGTAGATGACCGCGGCGATCTCGCCGGGGGGCTGCATGCCGAGTATGCGGGTGTAGAGCGCGATAGCATCGTCGAAGCGGCTCTCGTTGTGGGCCGACAACGCGGAAAGGAGCAGGTCGTCGACCGCAGCGTTCTCTTCCGCCGAACCCGCGAAGAAAGCGTCCTCCAGCGAGGGGGGCGGCGCCGCTTGCGCGGGTACAGGCGGCCGCCCTGCCCCGGTGAGCGCGTCGTCGGTCACGTTTTCAATCTTGCGGAAGAACGAAGAGCGCCGCTTGCCCAATTCGGCGTTCAGGCGCCGCTGATAACTCCGTATCTCCTGAAAGATAATGTCCGCGAGTGACAGATTGGCGTTGACGGCCGCCAGTTTGCGCTTCATGGGGATACCGAAGGGGGTAAACTCCGCCTTGTACACGAGTTCGTGCTCCACCTCGGCCCAGGCGTCCTGCAAAATGGTGCGTATCTGCACCTCCGCGGCATCGCAATCCGCGTCCGGGCGCCGCATACGCTCCGGTATCCGCAGCAGCACATGCACCGACTCGTAGCCGAACTCCCGGAAACTGTGATCGTTCCCCTTGCGCTCCACCTCGAAGACCTCGTAGCGCTCCCGCAGCAATTTTTCCACCGTGGGCAGGTCTTCGAGGAAGGGGCAGATAACCCGTATGCCGATAATATCGCTTATAGGGACGGCAGGGTTGTCATTCCTTTTGCTTTGTGCCCCCTCTTTGAGGAGTTTGAGATATTTTTTGTAGAAACTGGAAAAATCTTTTACCCTGCCTTTAACCCCCGGAGGGGAAGGCAACACCTGAACGAGACTCTCGATCTCGGCGGCGAGTGCTTTGAGGATGAACTGCCTCGCGTCGAGGCGCTCCAGGTAGCCGGTTTCCAGCCGCTTCCGGTCGGGAACGGGGTGCATAGAAAAAAGTTAGCAGAACAAGCGCCGGCGAATTTTTTTATGGAGGTAAAACATCCCCGCCGGCGCCGCCCTGCTAACTTATGAACTTATTGCTGCGGCGCGGTCTGTTGGCCGCCGCCCTGCTGTCCCTGCGGGCCGCTCGAATTGTTCTTTTCGACCGGGTTGAAGTCGAACGAGCCGAAGGCAGTCTGATTCGCCTGCTTTTCGGTGTCGAGGTAGCGAAGCAGTTCCTGCTGGCCGAAATTCTTCATTTCGTCGCGGCGCTTGTTATCCTCGCGCGTCTGGATGATGTTCCAGAGGTTCTCGTCGTCGATATCCCTGCCCGCCGGATCGAGCACCGCTTTGTCGTAGATTACTTCAACATCTTTGAAGTAGGTGACAAAGTCGCCGCCCTTCTGCGCGGCATCCCGCTCGATACGGAAACCCGCGAACTTAATGTACGGGGTATTGTCCGGATAGATCGGATAGAGCCGCAGTTCCCGCTTCCGCACATCCTGCACGTAGTTGGGGTTTTCCCAGGTGAGCCTGCCCCAGCCATCGTACTTGAGGTTGCCGGGGGACACTTCCTTCGTAACCCCTTCCTGATCGATGTAGCGGATCCAGAGGCGATGGGGGAAGTTAAGCCCGTACACCCGCACAGTGATCGATTTGATGGCGCCGACGTTCTTTATGATGCCGTAGCCATCCTCGAAGCGGCTCAGATCGCTGTTCGCCCGGTAGTTGTCGGCGTTTTCAGGGGGATAAAACGCCGGAATCTCGAACGGAGGCTTGATCACGGCAGAGCCGTTCCAGTTTTCCACGGGGAAATGGACTCTTACCCCGAGCACCTTCTCGAACCCTTTGGATTCAGCCTCTGCCGTCTTGCTCAGCGCCGAATTAGCGGGCCGCGCATTGGAAGAGTTCAGCACCACTTCCCAGTTGCCGAGCGCAAGTGAGGTCTTCATTTGCGCCTTTTGGGCGTCGGTGTAGTTGCTCCCCTGCCGCGCGAACTCCTCGCCGTAATCGAGCGAGGTGTGGCTGTTCTGCCCTTCGGCGTCCGCCACAAGTTTGGTGAAGTCGATAAGGACTTCCTGGTCGGCGAAAGCAAACCCAACCGCCGCGAGAAAAACGATGAAAAGAACAATACTCTTTTTCATTTGATACTCCTTCTACTTCTTTTTCAAGAAATCAATATCTATAGTATACACAAAAAAATTTTTTTGTCAAGTACATTATCCACTTTTATCAAATTTTTTTGATGGGGAGTGGGGAATGGATGGTGGACGGTGGAGGACGCAGTTTGAAAGTCTCTCGTACGACCCCATGCATGCCGGTAGTACCAGAGATTCTCGAGCAGCGTCGTCCACCGTCCACTTTCCACCGTCTACTTTTTCTATCCCCCCCGCAACTCCCCCGGATATGCCTCCCTGCCGTTGATGAAAAACCTGACTCCCCGTACATAGGGAAAGTTTCGGAGGATGCCGGAGCGCAGGGTTTCGAGGCTTTTTAGGACGCTCCGCCCGGCAATTGCCGGCACCGCCGCCTTTTCCGGCAGCGCCACATAGACCGTACCGCCGCGGAGGAGCACCGAATCGGGGCGCAGCCCCCTTTCGAAGAGCGGCGTTGTCTCCGGCGAGGCGGGCCCGAGGCAGGCTTCCTCTACATAGAGGACGATATCGCCCTCGCGGGAAGCGGTACGACGGAGCATGCGCTCTTCCACGCGGGGGAGACCGTCTTTGTCATGAAAAAAGACAAAGGTTCTGCGCTCGCGCCCCGAAAAAAGGACGCACGCGGCCGCGGCGAGGGCCGCAAGCACAAGGTATACGAGACGGCGGTTCAAGGCCCGTGCGAAGAAACCGCCTTTCAGGTTGACATTCATTGCCGCCAGTATAGGGTATCCTCGCTGTTTGATCAAGAGGGCTCAGCGGCCGGCTTTTGTTTGGGGGCAGCGTCCATTTCCGCCTGAATGCGCATTGCCGCGGCAAGCAGCCCCTCGCCGCCGGATACCGCGCCGCTTTCTTTGCTTTTCGCGGCAGCCAGCGCGGCTCCGGCAAGGCCCAGGTAGACGTCGAGGAAGACCCGGAACGGCGCGGCTATCGGCTCGAGCGCCATAAGGATGACCAGCGCCGCGTCGGCGGATACCCCCACCGGATTCAGGAAGATGCCCAGAAGCGGCAGGCTGATAAGGCCGGAATACCCCGAGGCCGCGAAGCCCGCGCAGAGCACCCCCAGGAAGATGATCACATAGCCGGAAGCATTGGGGGTAAAGCCGGCTGCCTGCATGGTGAAAAACGCGGCCAGCCCGAAGTAGAAGATGGCGCCGCAGCGGCCGAGGGTAATACCCAGGGGGACTGCCACCCGCGCCTCGTCGCTGTCAAGTTTGAATTCCTGGGTAAAGCCGCGGAGCGCGCCCGGTATGGTTACCAGCGCACTGCGCGCCGCGAAGGCAAGGATGACCGGCTCGAAAAGCACCGCGCACACCTTTAAGGGGTTCGCTATGCCGGAGCGTATCCAAATGACGACGGCGGCTCCGGCAAAGAGCAGCACGGCGCCTATGCCAAAGATGATAAGAAAGCGCGCCAACAGGATAAAAACATCCAGCCTGACTTTCGAGATAAATCCCGCGGTGAAACAAATAAGCGCAAAGGGAAGCACATTCAGGGACGCGCGGAATACTTTTTGCAGCGCACAGGAAGCCTGCGACAGGAAGTTTACCGCGAGAGACGCGGCCGCGTCGTCAAGGAAGCCGATGACGATTCCGAAAAAGACCGCGAAAAAGAGCGCCGCGAGCGTAACTCCCGCGCTGATCTGGAAAAAGGTTTCCGGCACCAACCCCGCGAAAAATGCCCCGAGCCCGGTGCCCGCGCCTGCCTCCGAGCCGGCCGAGGCGGCAAGGCTGACCAGCGCCTGCGCGCCGAAGCCCTTGCCGGGCCCGCCTGCCAGCCCGCCCACTGCGCCGAGAACTCCCGCAAGCACACTGAGCGCGAGAAATACGAGCACGAAGCGCCGGAAAATCCCCCCGCTCCGCCTGGCCCGCACAAGGCTGCCCACGCCGCCCGCAGCCGCCGCAATGACGAGCGGGAGCGCGGCCATCTGCAGGTAAAAAAGGTAGACCTGACCGGGAACCGCAATAAGACGCGCAAGGTCTTTTATGCCGATGAGCGCCGAAATCCAGGCGTTGCACAACCCTATGCCCACGCCCAGGGCCGCGGCAACGAGCACCGTTACCGGATGCCTGAGCCATATAGCCTTTTGAGGTACTGTTTTGTCATTTGACATACTCATAGTATCGGCAGATTGGGGAAAATTTTAACACGGGGATTTTGGGGGTTGGGCGCGCAGGGATTCGAACCCCGGACTTCCACGGTGTAAACGTGGCGCTCTAACCAACTGAGCTACGCGCCCCTTACCTGCCGTTAACATAGCAAAAAAGATGTTTCGCGTCAAGGGGGCAGCGCTGTGCGAGTGAGGGCAGCGCTCACCGTCAAAAGGCTACTACTCCCCACTCCCTATTCCCCACTCCCCAAGCGGCTTCAGGCCGCGTCATTTTCTCCGCGTTCGAACGCGCCCCGCCCGGGGAGCCAGAGCCCCGCTCCCGCGGGAGCGGGGCTCTGTCGGGTTAGCGCGGGCGGTTGAGTTGCGCGCGAAGCCTCTCATTCTCGCTGAGCAGGTTTTTACGCTCAGCCTGCCAGTCGCTGCGCTCGGTTTTCCAAGCGGACTCGCGGGTTTTCCAAGCGGACTCTTTGGTCTGCAACTGCGTCTGCCAATAAGCGTCCCGCGCCGCATCCCGCGCCGCCCTCTCCGCTTTGACATTCCGTTCCAGTACTTCAAACATTTTTGATACCTTCCTCGGTTTTAGCATCTTTACCACGTGATCGATCTTTGCTTTCGGCACCCCGAGTTTCCCCAGCAGCGCTACAGCAACCCGTGCGATCACCCGTTTCAGCGGGCCAGGTAAGCCCGCCACCATCTTCAGATACGCCGGCGGCAAGCGCCTAAGCGCAATTGCCTCGTCCACATTACGCATCTTATCAAGAATGAGCAGGAATGACAAGGTTGGGGAGTAGGGAGTGGGGAGTGGCTTGCGCCTGGCTCGTAAGTTGCGCGGACTACCGGACAGTTTCACGGCAGTACGCGCACCCCACTTGCAAAACGCACCCTACTCCCCATTCCCCATTCCCTACTCCCTAAAACTTTTACCTGCGGATCGATATGGAAGATTGAAGCAGCGGTACCAAGAGCGTCATATAGATACGGTCGATGTAATGCGACACCCGGTTCACGATGCTGAAATCGACCGTACTCTGGTGCTCGACGAGTGCGATGGCGTAGACCTCGGGCATGTCAGGGCTGGGCAGCCTGACCCGCTTGACGATGTCGGAGTCCCTTGCTTCGCGGTCGAGATCGGCGAAGTGGGCGCTTTCGTCCTTGATGTCCCCGGGCCGCACCTCTTTGAAGACCTCTATCGAGACGAAGTCACGCAGGAACTCGGCAAAGAGTTCGTTGTTCGCGAAGATGGTTTTGAACGAGGCGTCTCTTGTTTTGTGGATCATGGTTTTCCTCCGCATGTATACGGCATTGCGGTGTGATTTATCGTCACTTTGGGAAGGAAAATGCGAAAAAAGGGGGGATTTTCCGTTGGAGGCAGCGCCCTGCAAAGGTAACGTCCTGCGGGGAGCCCGTGGGGGAGAGGGGCGCTACTCTGCGAGGGGGGCGAGGCGGGAGTCTTTGGCGGCGTATTTGTTGATGAGGGGCTGGGCTTCCGCGCGGTAGACGGGATCGAGGGATGCGAGGTGGGCCATGAGGAATTTGAGGTCGTCAAAGGCGGGGCGCTTGAGGCCAGGGTCCCGCAGGAGGGCGCTCGGGTGGTAGGTCGCGATGAGGGGTATCTCCGTGGAGGGGGCCCCGCCGGCGAAGGCAGGGGGGAGACGGTACGGGTAGAGGGTCCCCCGGAGGCGCCCCATGGTCTCCTCGATGCCGAGGAGGTTGTGCGCCGCGACCCTACCCGCGGCCAGGATGACGCGCGGCCGCAGCGCGGCGATTTGCCGGCAGAGGAAGGGGAGGCAGGCGGCTGTCTCGTCCTGGGTGGGGAGGCGGTTGTTTGGGGGCCGGCACTTGACGACGTTGGCGATGAAGCAGTTCCTGAGCCGCGAAAGGCCGATGGCCGCGAGCATGTCGTCGAGGAGGCACCCCGCGGGCCCCACGAAGGGACGGCCTGAGGCGTCCTCCTCAGCGCCGGGGGCCTCGCCCACGACGAGCACGAGCGGGGGCACGATGCCCTCGCCGGGAACGCTGCGGGTCCGTGTGCGGGCGAGGCCGCAGGCGCGGCAGCCCTCCACCGCCGCGGCCGCGTCATGCAGGGGGCCGGTGACTTCGGGCGGCAGGGGGCCGGGGGGCGTTGCGGGGGGCTCCCCCCCGCTGGGGGGGGTGGGGCGCAACATGCCCTTGCGTAGCAAGGGTGTGCGCCCCAGGGGGGGGGCTCCCCCCCTCATGAGGTCGTCCGTGAAGGGGAAGGGGGGGCGATCCCGTGCGCGGCAGTCGCGGAGGTAGTCGCTCGCGGTGTCGAGGAACGCGGCGAGGGTCTGCTTTTCAGCGGCGGTCATGGGGCTAGTATAGCGAAAGCGGGCGAGGATGGCAAGGCCCTTGACACTCCCCCCCCTGCCCCGCTATGCTTAACCCACTATGCCGAAGATTGAAGTAAACGAAGAGGCCTTCTACGGCCTCGCGGACCCCAAAGGCAGGGGGGGGGCCTGGCGCGCGGATCGGGGGGCCTTCGAGGAGGCGCTCACGTGCGCGAAGGCCGAACTGGACGAGGACGCGGCCCCGGACGTGCCGGATGCGGAGCGCGTCCTCAAAATCGAGTTGAATGACACGAACCGGCCCGACCTGTGGGGTACCGCGGGCTGCGCGCGGCAGCTGCGGATCTACCAGGGCGGGGGCATACCGGCCTATCCCTTCTTTTCCACGCCGGGCAAGGCGCTTGCGGCCCGGCATCAGGTCATCGTGGAGGACACGGTGCGCAAGGTGCGGCCCTTTCTGGCGGGTTTTGTTGCGGCGGGCAAGGGCATAACGGACGCGGGGCTCCGCGACATGATCCAAACCCAGGAAAAACTCGCGGGGAACTTCGGGCGCAAGCGCCGCACCATCTCGATGGGCCTCTACCGCATCGCGATCATCAAATGGCCTATTCACTACAAGGCGGTCGATCCGGACTCCGTGTCCTTCGTCCCGCTCCAGTGGGATGTCCCGCTCACGCTCCGCGAAATCCTGAAGCAGCACCCCAAGGGCAAAGAGTACGGCTTCATTCAGGAGCACGAGCCGCTCCACCCGCTCCTCGTGGATGCGGCCGGCGGCGTCCTCTCCTATCCGCCCATCATCAACTCCGCGGACCTGGGGGCCGTGCAGGTGGGCGACTCCGACCTCTTCGTCGAAATCACCGGCACCGATATGCCCTCGGTTACGCTGGCGGCCTCTATCATGGCCTGCGACCTGGCGGATCAGGGCTTCAGCATCGAGCCGGTCAGGGTCGACTACGCGTACGACACCCCCTTCGGCCGCAGTGTGGTCAACCCGCTTTACTTTCAGGAGCCGGTCTTCTGTTCACTTGCACGCATCGAAAAGTTTCTGGGCGAAAAAATTGATGTCGACGCCGCGCTCGCGGCGCTGGCCCGCATGGGCGTACGCGCGGAGCCCGCTCGGGGCGAAGAAAACGGCGCGGGCGCCCTGTCCATTAAGAGTGATGGTCCGGTTGAAGGCGTACTGGCGCGGCCGCCCGAGTACCGCAACGACTTCCTGCACGCCGCGGACGTGGCCGAGGATGTCATGATGGGGCGGGGCCTCGCGTCCTTCGCGCCGGAGCGCCCGAAGGATTTCACGCTGGGCAGGCTCAGCGCGCTCACACTCCTGTCCCGCAGGGTAAAGTCCCTTATGGTGGGGCTCGGTTATCAGGAGATGATTTACAACTACCTCGGTTCGCGCAAAGACCTGGTCGAAAAAATGCGGGGAGGGGGCGAGCGCATACTCCGCGTCTCCAACCCGATGACCGAAAACTACGAGTATGTGCGCGACTCGATTCTCGCGTCCCTTATGGGAACCGAGGCCGTGTCGGGCGGCGCGGCCTACCCGCACAAGATTTTCGAAACCGGCAAGGTGGCCTTCAAGGACGCCTCCGACCCCAGCGGCGCCCGTACGCGCCAGTACCTCGGCTTCCTCCACTCCGGCGCGGACGCCAACTTCAACACCGTGGCCGCGGAGATGCAGACCCTCTGTTACTATCTCTCCAAAGAGTACCAGGTAACCGAATCGGACGACCCGCGCTTCATTCCGGGGCGGGCGGCGGCGGTCATTCTGGATGGAAAACCGGCCGGCGTCTTCGGCGAACTGCACCCGGAAGTGCTTGCCAACTGGGGCTCGACGGTTCCGGCCGCCGCCGCGGAACTCGATCTGGAGCGTTTACTCGGTTGACGCGCTTCGTCATTACGGGAACCGGCAGCAGCGTTCCCCCCCGCCGCGTGAGCAACGCGGCGCTCTCGGAAAAAATGGACACGAGCGACGAGTGGATTCGCTCGCACACCGGCATAGCGGCGCGGCACATGGCGGACGAATCCTGCGCGACAAGCGATCTCGCGGTGGAGGCCGCGCGGGCCGCGCTCGAGAAGGCGTCCCCCGGGGCCCCCCTGGCGGAAGCGGCGCGGGCTGTGGATGTCATCGTCGTTGCCACCGCTACCCCGGACTACCAGGGCTGCCCCTCCACGGCCTGCCTGGTGCAGCACGCGCTGGGCGCGGTCAATGCCGCCGCGCTCGACCTCGCCGCGGGCTGCACGGGCTTCGTGTACGGCCTCGAAACGGCCGCGGGGCTCCTCGCGGTGGGGCCGGGCCGCGCCCGCGCGCTCGTCATAGGCGCGGAGACGCTCACCCGCTTCCTCGACTGGGGCGACCGCTCCGTCAGCGTGCTCTTCGGGGATGGCGCGGGCGCGGTCGTGCTCGACAAGGTCAGCGCCGCGGAAGATGGCCGCGCCGCCTCTCCGCGGGGGCTCCTGCGCTCCCTGCTCCGCGCGGACGGGTCTGGCGCGCAGGACCTCATCTTCAGGCGGGGGGGCTCGCGCGCGCCGTTCCGCGCGGGCGAGACCCTCGAAAAGGGTATGCACCTTTCGATGAACGGCCGCGCCGTCTACACCTTCGCGGTGAAGGCCCTCTGCGAAACGATCGAGGCGCTCCTCGCAGCCGAGCGCCTGAGTCACGAGCGCCTCGCCTGGATAGTCCCCCACCAGGCGAACGCCCGCATCGTGCAGGCCGCGGCAAAACGGCTCGGCATCCCGGAGGAAAAGTTTTTCCTGAACATAGCGGACTACGCGAACACCTCCGCCGCGTCCATCCCCCTCGCGCTCGACGAACTGAACCGCTCGGGCCGTCTGCACCCGGGCGATCTGATCCTCAGCGCGGGCTTCGGCGCCGGCCTCACCTACGGGGGAAACCTTATCGAGTGGTAGACGCGCCGCTAAAACACGAGGCGCGTTACGAGGCGGTCAACAAGAATGAGCGCACCGAGCAGGAAGGTATAGAGTGAAAACCAGACGAGCGAGCGGGAGCGCACGATCTTCAGGGTAACATTGATCGAGAAAAAGCCCGTAACCCCGGCGGCGAGGAAGCCGGTTACGAGGGGAAGCAGGCCGATGCCGGCAGCCGGCGCAGCGCCAGCCGCGTCCGCCGCCGGAAAGAGGAGGTCCTTCCCTTGCAGAACCAGGGCCCCGAGGATGGCCGGGATCGACAGAAGGAAGGAAAAGCGCGCGGCGAAGTCCCGGTCGAGTCTGCGGAAGATGCCCGCGGAGAGGGTCGCGCCGGAACGGGAGACCCCCGGAAGCACCGCCGCCGCCTGGAGCGCGCCCACTATGAGCGCGTCGTACCAGCGCATAGCGCGGGCAGGGGGCCTGTCCGCCTCGCGGGGCGGGTTTTGCGCCGCCGCGCCCCGGAAGCGGACCCTGCCGGAGAAGCACTCCGCGGTGAAGAGCAGCGCCGCGGTGAGCAGGAAGGCCCCACCCAGAAAAGCGCCGGAGGCGAAAGCCTCCTCGATGGGGCCCCGGAAGAGGAGCGCGGCGCCCACCGCGGGCGCGGTGCCGATTAAGAGGTACAGCGTGAGGGGCTGGACAGGCCGTTTCAGGAGCGCGAGTATGTCCTTGCGCAGGGCAGCGAAGACCGCCAGCAGGGTGCCGCCGTGCAGCAGCGTGTCGAAGAGCAGGGAGGCCTCGGCCCCCGCGGTTTCGGAAATGCCGAACATTTTTTGCAGCAGGACGAGGTGTCCCGAAGAACTCACGGGGAGAAATTCGGTGAGGCCCTGTACTATGCCGAGAATGAGCGCGTTCAGTACCGTCATAGGGGAAGCATAGCGCAGGGCGCATAAAAAAGCAAGAGATATGAAACACATGCCAGTAAAAGTGATGGCCGGTTCGGCCCTCGAGGCGGCCCTCACCCGCCTCGCGCGGGACGCGCGGCGCGGGGCGCTGAGCCGCGATGCCGCGCTTGCGCGGGTCGATGCGGCGGCCCTGCGGGAACTGCTGCGGCCCCGGCTCGAGCCTGCCGCGCTCGCGGGGCTCCCCCGCTGGAGCGGCGGTCTCACGGGCAGCGCGGGCGCGGCCTCGGGCAGGCTCTACCTCAGCGCGGAGGCCCTCCTCGCCGCGAAGCGGGAGGCGGCCGCGCCCGGCTATGTGCTCGCCCTGCCTGAGGCGCTGGCCGCGGACGTCCCCGGCCTGGCCGCGGCGGATGCCGTCATCAGCGCGGAGGGGGGCTATGCGGCTCACGCCGCGGTACTGGCGCGGCAGTACGGCACGGCCGCGGTACTCGCCCCGGGCCTGCGCATACGCGGCAAGAAGGCCCTGCTGGGGGGCCTTGCCCTGCACGAGGGGGATCCGGTCAGTGTGGACGCGCCCGCAGCTGCCCCCCCCTCTGTCTACGCGGGGGCCGTGCCGCTTGCGCGGGAGGCGCGGGGGGGGCCCGCTCTGCGCGCCGTGCTGGGCCTGGCCAGGGACGCGCTGCGCGAGGCGGGCTTCGCCGTGCGCTGCAATGCCGACTCCGCGCCTGACGCCGCGCTCGGCAGGGCCCTCGGCGCGGAGGGCGTCGGCCTCTGCCGCACCGAGCATATGTTCTTCGCGCCCGAGCGCCTCCCCTTTTTCCAGGCCCTGCTCCTCTCCGCCGCGCGGGGGGAGCGGGATGCCGCGCTCGAGGCCCTCTTTCATTTTCAACAGGATGATTTTTATGCCCTCCTCGCCGCCGCGGCCGGGAAGCCCGTCACCATCAGGCTCCTCGACGCCCCCCTCCACGAGTTCCTGCCCCCCCCCTCCGCGCGCGAGATCGCCCCTCTCGCGTCCCGCATGGGGCTCTCGGCGCGGGAGGCGCGCGCGCGCATCGCCTCGCTCCGCGAAAAAAACCCCATGCTCGGGCTGCGCGGCTGCCGCGTCGGGGTCGTCTTCCCGGAACTGTACGCCATGCAGGTGCGGGCCATCATGGCCGCCGCTTGCCGCGCCCGGCGGGAGCGAAAAAAAGTCACCCTGGATATCCTGATCCCCTTTGTCATAAACGAACGGGAATGCAAGTTGATAGCGTACGGCCGCAAAATCGAGGGGGGGGGCTTCGCGGGTATAGCGGGGGCGGCCGAGGCCTTTTTCGCGGAGGCCGGGGAGCGCGCCATACCCTTCCGCATAGGCGCGATGATCGAGACGCCGGCCGCGGCGCTGGCCGCCGCCGGCATCGCGCGCTACGCGGCCTTCTTTTGCATAGGCGGCAACGACCTCACGCAGACCGCGCTCGGCATCTCGCGGGACGACTGCGGGTCCTTCCTGCCGGCCTACACCCGCGCCGACCTCATCGCCGCGGACCCCTTTGCCGCGCTCGAGGGCCCGGCCGCCGAACTCGCGGAGACCGCGCTCGAGCGGGGCCGTCAAACCAGGCCCGGCCTTCCCTGCTGCTTCTGCGGCGAGCAGGCCGCGTCCCCCCAGGGCGCCCGCTGGTGCGCGGCCTCGGGCTTCGACAGCATATCCTGCTCAAGCCGCGCCGTCCCCATCGCGGCCCTCGCCGCCGCCCAAACCCTCGCGGGAGGCTGATATGTTCGGCTGTATGCATACCCACACGCCTTTTTGTGATGGCAAGGATTCAATCGAAATGATGTGCCAGGCCGCCTTCGAGAAGGGCCTGGTCTGCCTCGGCTTTAGTTCCCATGCCCCCCTTCCGCCTTTCCTGGGCATTAAAAGTGACTGGCACCTCCCCCCTTCCCGCGTCGCGGCCTACCTTGACGAGGCGCGTTCCGCCGCGCGGCGCTGGCAGGGCCGGCTTGCCGTCTACGTGGGCCTCGAGGTGGACGGCTTTGTCGACTCGGGGGGGCATCTTTTGGCAGGCCCCGCGGACGAGCGCATCCGCGCGCTCGGCCTCGACTTCGTGATCGGGGCCCTGCACTACATCCTGCCCGCGCGGGGGGCCCCCTTCACGGTGGACGGCCCCCCCGAGGAGACCTGGCAGGGCATCGAGATGGGCTTTGGGGGGGACGCGCGGGCCTTCGCGGCCGCGTACTGGCAGGCCGAGTGCGCCCTCATCGAGGGCGGGGGCTTCGACTTCGCCGCGCACCTCGACCTCCTGAAAAAAAACACCTTCTTTCAGGACGCGGCCGGGGCCTGGCAGCGCCGCTGGTTCCGCGAGGATGCCTGCGCGGAGGGCATGGAGGCCGCCGTCCGCGCCCTCGCCGCGCGGGGGCTGCCCGCCGAACTCAACACCGGCGGCCTCAACCGGGGCAAAACGCCCGAAACATACCCCAGCCCCCGCCTGCTCAAGGCCCTGCATGGGCAGGGGGTGCCCATCATCGTCAATGCGGATGCCCATCGCGCCGCCGAACTGGGGGGCAACTACCCCCTCGCCGCGCAGTGCCTTCAGGAAGCGGGCTTTTCGGAGCACCTCTTATTCGCGGGCCGCGGCAACTGGCGCCGGGAGCCGCTGTAAGCAGGATAAACGCATAGACAGGTCTGCCGGCCTCTGTTGTCAACGGGGAAAATGCTGCGCTTGTGCGCCCTTATGGGGCAGGGGACGGACGGGAAAAATGATTGGAAGGCTGTTTGCGGCAACGAAGTTGCCGTCGGCTAATGCACGACGCACTTGAGACTGCGCATCGTGATACCGCATGACGCTGCGCAAGAGGGCATTAGGGGCAAAAAAAGACAAAACCCGAAAAAAGGTCACTGTACCGAACAGAGTACCACCCAGCATCGCGAAGGTGACGGCGACAGTGACCCGGGACGGCAGCGCCCGGTTTTGGCTTCTTTTTGCCGGAAGGGGCGGCTTCAGGCCGCGTCATTTTTCCCGGCCGTCCACTGCCCCCCAGAGAGCGGAGTTTTACTCCGTCCCCTTTAGGGGCAGATTCCGCGGTTAAACCGCGGAATGACGGGCAAATTCTATGCGTTTATCCTGCGCTGTAAGGAAGCGCTGCGGGCTGCCGGGCTGCGCTTTAACTACACGGCATTGTAGCCTGCCCGTATCGCCTCGACGTTCATCGGTATGAATTTATGCTTGTCTTCGGAGAAGAAATTTTTCAGTATGGCCTCGATGTCCGAAAGCGCGAGCGCCCCGGTCACTTTTGCCATGGCGCCGAGCGCGGCCATGTTGGCAATTTTTGCGCTGCCTATGCGCTCGGCAAGCCCGGTCGCGTCGACCCGCACTACCCGCAGATCCCCCCGGCCCGGCGCCTCTTTGACGAGACTCGCGTTCACCAGCAGGACGCCGCCCGGTTTCAGCGCGGCCTCGCACACAGCGAGCGAGTCGCTGTTCATGGCCAGCGCCGAGTCCGGCCTCGTAACGAGCGGGCTTGCGATCTCCTCGTCCGAAACGATGACGCTCGCGCGGGCTATGCCGCCCCGTTTCTCCGCGCCGTAAAACGGGAAAAAGGTGACGTTCTTCCCCTCTTTCATGCCGCAGTAGACCCAAATTTGTCCAAGCGAGATGATTCCCTGCCCGCCGAACCCCGCAAAAAAACTTTTTTCTGTCATACATACCCTCACCGTCCCATATTGCCGCATGCGGAGGACATTTTTCAAGGGGGGGCGGCGCGAATCACGACCTCCACCGTCCATTTTCCACAAGCGCTTCGCACCCCCCACTCCCCACTCCCTACCCCCCCCCGCATCACGCTCAAGTCCCAAGTCCCAATTCCCACAGGCATCACGCAGCGCTCCCCTATCCGCGCCGTCCCACCGCATCGCGCCGCGCCCCCTTGCCCTTCCCCCCCCTTTCCCGCTATGCTTTAAACACTATGCTATACACGAAGTGGATAATCCTGGGGATAGCCTTCCTCATGTACACGCTGATAGTGATCTTCCCGGAAAAAAAGTCCTGGACCGCGCTGGGCGCGGCTCTGCTCGCAATCGCCGCGCGGGCCGCGGGCGGGGCAGGCGAGGCGGGCGGGGGCCTTCCCGCGTTCGGCGCGCAAGCGGGCGCGAATGCGGTCGCGAATGCGGGCGCGAATGCGCTTGCGCTCTTCCGCGAGGCCGGGGGCGAACTCATCAACTGGGATGTGCTCCTCATCTTCATCGGCAGCCTCGTAATCGCGGAACTGTTCATCTACTCGCGCGCCCCGGCGGTCATCGCGGACTCCATCGTGGACGCCGCGCCGAACGTGGGCATCGCCATGGTGCTCATCCTGATCATGACCGGCATCATATCGGCCTTCGTCGAAAACGTCGCGACCGTCCTCGTCATGGCCCCCATCGCGCTTGCCCTCTGCGCCAAACTCAAACTAAACCCCATGTACTTCATGACCGGCCTCGCGGTCATGGCCAACCTCGAAGGCACCGCGACCCTGGTAGGCGACCCCCCCTCGATGATCTTCGCGGACTTCACGGCCAAAGAGTACCCCCCCGGCTACGGCTTCAACGAGTTCTTTTTCCACGAGGGCAAACCCTCGATCTGCTTCTCCGTGCAGATCGGCCTCCTGGTGGGCGCGCTCTTTTTCTACCTCATCTTCGCGAAGAACGGCGCCCAAAAGGCCGTCATCGAAAAAGAGAAACTCCTCTCTATCGTGCCGAGCATCCTCCTCATCCTCATGATCGTCGGGCTCGCGGCCCTCTCGTTCCTCTACGGGGGCATCTCACACGCGTCGGGGGCCCTCGTCATGGGGCTTGGGGCGCTCGGCATCCTCTGGTACCGCTTCGTCCGCAAAGAGACGACCGCGAAGACCCTCAAGATCATCAAAGAACTGGACTGGGATACGGTCTTTTTCCTGGTGGGCATCTTCGTCGTGGTGGGCGCGGTCTCCAAAGTGGGGCTGCTCGACGACTTCGCCGCTCTCCTTTCCCGCGTCATAGGTGATAACGTCATCCTCGGCTTCGTGCTTATCACCCTGGTGTCCGTCCTCATATCCGGCTTTGTCGATAACGTCCCCTACATCATGGTGATGCTCCCGGTCTCGGCGGGCCTCGTGTCCCGCATGGGGCTGCACCCCGAACTGTATATGTTCGCGCTCCTCATAGGCTCCTGCCTCGGGGGGAACCTTACCCCCTTCGGGGCCTCCGCCAACATCGTCACCGTGGGCATACTCCGCAAGCAGGGAGTCAAAATGACCTTCTTCCAGTGGCTCAAAATCGGCCTCCCCTTCACGCTGCTCACCACCGCCGCGGCCGCCCTCTTCACGTGGTTCGTTTGGAAGTGACATGACCGTACTCGGCATCGAGTCCTCCTGCGACGAGTGCGCCGCGGCCGTCGTCGAAGACGGCGAGCGGGTCCTGAGCAGCGTCGTCGCCACCCAGATACCCCTGCACGCCGCCTACGGGGGCGTCGTCCCGGAACTCGCGAGCCGCGCCCACACCGAGTGGATCAGCGCCGTTGTCCGCGAGGCCCTCGACGCGGCCGCCGTGCCCCCCTCGGCCCTGGACGCCGTCGCCGCCACCTCCCGCCCCGGGCTCCTCGGCAGCCTCATCGTGGGGCTCTCCTTCGGCAAGGCCTTCGCATGGGCGCGGCGCCTCCCCTTCATCGCCGTGGATCACATGCTCGCCCACCTCTACGCCTCACGATTAACCCCCCCGGCCGCCCCTCCCGAGTACCCCTTCCTGGGGCTCCTCGTATCCGGCGGGCACAGCATCATCTGCCGGGCGGATGCCTTCGATCAGGTCACCGTGCTGGGCGCCACCATCGATGACGCGGTCGGCGAGGCCTTCGACAAGGTGGCAGCGCACTACGGCCTCGGCTACCCGGGCGGCGCCGTCATCGACCGCCTCGCGCGGCACGGCAATCCCGACGCCTTCCGCTTCCCCCTCCCACGCCTCTACAAACCCGCCCGTGACGGCTCCGACCACCGCTTCGATTTCTCGTATTCGGGGCTTAAGACCGCGGTGATTCACCATCTGGCGCGTTATTCGACGGGGGCGACTAGGGTTGGGACTTGGGACTTGGGACTTGGGACTGGGGCGCGATGCGAGGGCGTCATCCCCCCCTGGACCTGCGCGGAGGATATTGCGGCCTCGTTCGAGAAGGCCGCGGTGGATATCCTCGTGCGCTCCATCCTGCGGGCCGCGGACGAGACCGGCCTGCGCACCCTCGTGGCCGGGGGCGGGGCCGCGGCCAACACCCTGCTCCGCGAGCGCCTCGCCGCCGCTCCAGACCTCCGCTGCGTTTTCCCGCCCCCATCGCTCTGCGGGGACAACGCTGCCATGGTCGCGGGCCTCGCGTACCACTACCTCGCCCGCGGCGACCGCTCCCCCCTCTCAGAAAGCGCCTCCGCCCGCGTCAGCGGCTTCAAGCGGAGGTATCCTTGATGGGGAGTGGGATGCGCGTTGCAAGTGGGTTGCGCGTACTACCGTGAAACTATCCGGTAGTCCGCGCAACTTACGCGCCAAGCGCACCCCACTCCCCACTCCCTATTCCCCACTCCCCAAGCGGCCGTAGGCCGCCCGCGCCGCCCCCTTGACATCCCCCTTGCCCTGCACTATACTATCCCCGCATAATGAAAAAGTTGCCTCGCTTGATTGTCTTTTTCAGTCTGACCTTTCTCGTGTTTTTTGCGGGATCGACGGCGTTCCAGTTTTTTGCGCTCTGGAACGAGGGCATAGTCAACCTAATTGCCCCGAAAAAGGCATTGCTGGATATGTTGGGTACCGCGGCGCTTCAGTCGGTGCCCAGCTCTCTCTATCTGACTCTGCTCTTTGGGCTCAGTTACAGCGCCAGCAAGAAAATCCCCGCGCCCGTCTCGATCCTCTGCCTCTTCCTGCTGGGGGCCGTCTTCACCTTCGGCTTCTCGCTGGGCATAAAGCAGGCCGGTGGAGTTCTGCGGGGAGGGGGTGTTGGAAAGGGCATAGACGGGCAGGAGGGGCTTATCCTCAGCGGGAGGGGCGGGCTGCAGGTGGTGCTCCTGAAAACGCCGGACGACCTGTTGGGGCCCCGCGTCCTCTCGACGAGCGAGCCGCCGCTGCGTTACCAGGGCTTTCCGTCGAGTCCTGCAGGCGGGGTGCTCAGCCTGCCTGACCTTCCCTTCCGGCAGGACAAGGTGCTCTTCTTTCAAAGCCTCCTCGCGGATTTTTCCCTTACCGCCGGTCAGTTTTCTGACCGCCTGAATAGCGGCATTGTGCCTTTCTGCGTGTACGCGGGCGCGCTCATCTTTCTGCTTTCGTCCCTGCGCTTTGTCATGACAATGGGGCACTGGCCCCTGGCTAATTTCTTCTGGGGCATTCTGCTTTTTCGCGGGGTGCTTGCGCTCGAAGCGTTTTTGAACGCGGAGGAAATACATATACTGCTTGAAAACTTTTTTCATCCGGTACTGCCGCCGTCATTAATTACGCCCTGCATCTTTATCGCGCTTGGCGGCCTTATCCTTCTGTATACCTTCCTGTATCATATTGCCTGGGCGCGGCGCAGAAACGGGGGGGACGACAATGGCTAAAATGAGGAGGGGCATGAAAGTGTTCGCCTCGGCCCCGGGCATTTGCATCCTCTACTGCGTGACGGCAGCGCTCGCGATTATCGCGTTCCGCCTCTTTGTGCCGGGCGAGGCGGCGCCGCTGCCGGTGTTTTCATTCAAATGGAAATTGATACGGGGCCTCGTGGACGCGCTTACCATGTACCCCGCAATTTTATTGTCAGCGTTGATCATTCCCTTCGGCCTCATTTACAAAGAGACCGAAATGTTTGCTCCTTTTTCGCGGCGCTTTCTCGAATTGATGCGCCAGCCGATTCTTACGGCGATTGCGGGTTCCGTGGTGTATGTGTGCCTCTTCTTTTTGTTTTCGCCCCTGGCGGCCGACTACGAAGCATCGCTCCGCTACCAGGGCACCCTGTACCGCCGCGCGCGGGCGAATGTCGAAAAAGCGCTTCAGGATGAATCGTGGGATGACGCGTCCCGCTTCCTGTCTATCTGCGACCGTATCTGGCCGGAGAATCCGGAACTGGCGGCGATCCGCGCGGAAGTGGCGGCGAGCCGGACCCCCTATACGATCCAGCACGAAAGCGAAAACACGGACGAGGCGGCGGCTGCCGAATCTTCGGAAAGCCCCCCCCCCCTCACGATGCAGAGGCCGGTCCGCGCGGTGGAGGCGTTTTCGCTCGCGCGCGAGGCGCTTGCCGCGGGGCGTTACTACGACGCGCATTGGCTTGCCGGGCTCGGCGCGGAACTGAGCGCCCCCGGCAGCGCGGAGCGGACTATCGCGGCGCAGTTACGGAGCGAGGCCGCGAACAAAATTGCCGAACAGGAAGCGACCGCCGCGGAGCGGAAGAGCGCGGAATTGTATCGCCGCAAAAAAGCGGCCTACGAAGCGATGACGGCGGGAAACTGGATCGAGGCGTACTATTCATTTCAGGATTTGGTTGACGACTTGCCGAAAGACCCGGACATCGAAAACTTCCTGCGCATTAGCGGGGAGGGGCTTTCGCGCATGGCCTTCTTCCTTGACGAGTTCGAGGAGGCGCTTGTCAATGTACAAATTGACGCGCTCTTCTCGTTGCGCGCGGATCCGGTGCTCAACGGGCGGGAAGGCCGCCTGGTTATGCGGGTGTCGGAACTGTCGGTTTTTGCCGATTACGCGTACGGCACCGAATTGAGCCTGATGGCATTCGACACCGAGGGAAAACCCCTCTGGGATATCGAAGCGCCCTGCGTAAAGTTTACGCCGGTGTCTCTGAACGGCGTTTCGCGGGTCTCGCTCTTAACCCTGGCGCTGGATCGCGCCAACCGCGGTACGCGCAAGAGCCCCACGGTGACCCTGCTGGGCGGCTCTAAAAACGTCCTCCCCCCCGGGGTCAGCCCGCTCACCGAAAACCAGGCGCTCCTCAACATCTCCTGGGATAAGTTTGTCCTTATGTCGGAGGCGCGCCAGGGCATCGATCACCTTTCGCCCGTGTCCCTCTACCGCGCGGCAAAGCACCTGGGGGACTCAGGCTTTCTGCCCCAGGTCTTTCAGGCGGAACTGATCTACCGTTTTGCCGAAGCGCTCCTGCTGCTGCCCCTGGCGATCTTCGCGCTCGTGATCGGCTGGCGTTACCGGGCGCTCGCCCGCTCCCGCTATATGCTCGCCCCCATGTTCGCTATCCTGCCGGTCGTCTTCAACGCGATCGTGCTTTTTTACCGGGGCTTTATTAATCATTTCGGCATCTGGGCGGTAGTCAACCTGGGATTCGCCGCGGCCGCAAGCGTGTTCGCCTTCGCCGGCGCGGCCCTCCTGCTCGTAACCCTGTTCCTGCTCGCCGCCCAGCGGGGCTAATCGCTTCCCCTTTCTCTGAACTGCATCCCCAGCCAGCGGAGGCAGAGGGGAAACCACTGGGCCGTATGCAGGTTGATATTGGCGGGGTCGCCGCAGGCGGTTTCTTCCGCCGCCAGCGCGAGGCCATGCTTTCCCTCCGGGAATATGTGCAGTTCCCAGGGGACGCCTGCCCTGCGGAGGGCGGCCGCCAGGAGCAGGCTGTTTTCCACGGGCACCGCCTGATCCGCGAGCGTGTGCCAGATAAACACCGGCGGCAGGTCCGCGCTGATATGCTTTTCCAGCGACAGTAATGAAAGCGTCTCCGCGGACGGGTTCGCGCCGAGGAGCGCGTCAAAGGAACCGCGGTGCGCATACTCGCCGGAACTGACGACCGGATACCCCAGCGCGAGCGCGCTTGCGCGGGCGAGCGCGGAGTCGATGCCCGGCGCCGCTGCGAAACCGCTTTCGCGGAAGAGCGTCTGGGACAGCGCCAGATGGCCGCCCGCGGAAAACCCGAGCATAGCGAGCCTCTGCGGGTCGATGCGCCACTCTGTTGCGCGGCCGCGGATAAGCGTCAGCGCCCGGCCGCAGTCGAGGAGCGGCGCGGGATGGCGGCTCGGCGCGCAGCGGTACCAGAGCACAAACGAGTGCCAGCCCGCCGCGTTGAAACGCACCGCGAAGGCTTCGGCCTCGCGGGGAGAGCAGTGCCGGTACCCGGAGCCAGGAAGCACGAGCACCGCGGGGCGGGGCTCGCTCGAAGCGAGGAGGTAGGCATCCAGGGCGGGCCGCGGCGCATCCCCTTCTGCGCGGGCCGGCATCTCGAAACCATCCCATAGGTCAATAGTGAAAGTCTGCATGCTCTTATATGACGGACAGCCCTTTTTCGGCGTCGTACGCCGCGTACGCCTCCAGGCGGGGCAGGGCGCCGCCGGCGTTGCCTGAGGCGTCCCCCGCCCAGACCGCCGTGACAAAGACGCTGCGGCCCGGGGGGCACTCGCGCTCGAGGGTGGGGATCGCGACGACGGGGTGCAGCAGATTCAGGTTGGGCGCGGGGACGACGAACGCGGCCTTCGCCCGCGGGGGGAGGGCCGCCGCGCCGCCTGGCGCCGCGTCAAGCGCCCCCTCGAGCGCCGCGATGCGGGACGCGGCCCAGGGGAAGCGGAGCAGCGTCTCGGGATACACGGCCTGCAAGGGGGGGGCCGGCAGGGGGGGCGCCTCGCCGCGGTCGTCTACCCGCGGCGCCGAGAAGCCCCCCTCGAGCGTCTGGAGCGCGCGCGGCCTCCCGTTCTGAATCTGGTGTATCCTGAGGTGCCAGCCCCCGTCCGCGCGCACGAGCGTCGTGGTCACTTCGACATCCGGCCAGGGCCGCCAGGTGCTCTTTACCCAACGGGAACCGGCCGCGGCCGCTTCCGGGGCCCCGCGCCGCTCGCGCCAGTAGCCGTCCCCCTCGCTGAAGAGGAGTGCCGAATCGCAGCCGGTTTTGTCAATATTGAAATTGCTGTGCGCGACGCAGAAGCCGAAACGCGCCGAATACGCGAACTTGTTGTACTTTTGCGCGCCATGGTTCATGTCCCCCTGGCGGTGCTGGCCCGCGTTCAACAGTTGGGTGTCGTCCTTTGTGCGGCTTAAAATGAAGCCGGGGACCTTTTCCATGCTGGCCGGGACCTCCGGCAGGGGCTCTTCGCGCGCCTGCCAGAAGGGGTGCTCGTCCCCCAGCGCGAGGGGGAGCCAGGTCTTGAGGCCCCAGTACGGCGAGCCGGGGGAATTGTATTGGTCGGCCATGACCAGGTTGGGGTATGCGTAGCCCACGCTGAGGATACCGCCCGCGTCGAGGATGGGGAGTGAAAACCAGCGGCGGAGGTTCCGCAGCACTATGCCCTTTATTTGCCCCCAGGGGAGCGCCTCGAGGCCCGCGAACGCGCAGGCCGAAAAGAACGAGGAGCCGGCGAAGCGGTAACTGAGGCTCCGGCCGTAGGGGATCATCGAGCCGTCGTGGTGAAACCAGTGGGAAAAGCCCTGCGCGAAGGCGCGCGCCCGCTCGAGCCAGCGCTCCGTGTACGCGGGGATAGGCCCGCTTGCCCCCGCCTTGCCGCAGAGCGCGGCGAGCACGAGCGAGTAGTAGTGGAAGCCCCAGGGGTTGTACATATCGAAGGCCCCGTTTTCGCCGTCCGCGTACCAGCCCTCGCCGCGGTAGCACGCTTCCATCAACTTAAGTGACGCCTGCTCCGCGGCCTCGTTGACCGGCAGCCCCAGCGAGCGGAAGGCCGAGCAGACCATCAGCCGGAAAAAGTGCCAGTTGTTCCCGGGGACTTCGTTTTTTTCCACAAACGAAAGCCAGCGGTAGCACTGCTGCTTCGTTTTTTCGCTTAAGGGTGACCAGAACACTTGCGGCGCAAGCATGAAACAGAGTGATATAGACGCCATCTCGACGAGGCGCTGATCCCGGCTGCCGCAGTCCCCCCAGTACGCGCTGTCCGCCGGGTCGACGCCCCGCGAGAGGGTCTCGAGGAGCGCGTCCCTGCGCGGCCACTCGCGGCCGCCCGCAACGTAGGGCCCTATGCCCCAGAGACAGCGGCTCCAGCCCTCCATGCGGGCGATCTTCGGGGGGTAGAGCGCGCTAAAATCCCCCAGGTGATAGCCCTGCGGGGCCGCGTACGCGGCGAGCGGCTCGAGCAGGTCAACAAGACTGCGGGCCAGATCGGCGCGCGTCTCGAACGGATTGTGACGGAGCGGCGAATCGAAGCCGATCCTTTCGGGTGTGTTAGTCATACGCTGAGTATAGCATATCGCGCGCGCGAGTGACAAGGGGACGCGGGGGGCGGCCAGCAATTCTCAATTTGACCGAATTTAATGAGAATTGCTGCGCATTGCTCTTGTCCCCTTGACTTTCCCCAGGGGAATCAGTATCTTTAACATCAATACTATCGAAAAGATACTTTATTAAGGAGTGTTCAATGAAAGCGGCATTAAAAATTCCCGGCCCCGAATCAGTCTGGAAGATACTCCAGGAGGTCGCCCAGGGGCTCAAGGAACTGAAAGAGGCTCATGCAGCGGCTCAGGCAGAGGCTCAGGCGGTTCAGGCGGAAGAGAACCTGAAATGGCAGAAACTGCGGGAGTCCCAGGATAGGACCGACCGGCTGTTGCAGGAGACCGCCCTTCGACAGCAGGAGACCGACCGGCAGATGCAGGAGACCGACCGGAAGCTGCGGGAGTCCCAGGAGCGGACCGACAAGCGAATCAGCAGGCTCGGCAACCGTATCGGCGACCTCATCGAACTATTCGCGGCGGCCAATGTTATCGAAAAATTCCAGGACTTGGGATTCGAGTTTACCCAGGCGTCCCAAAACATGAAGATACAGGACAAAAACCACAACGACCTCGCGGAAGTCGATATTTTCCTTGAGAACGGCGACTATGTGATGGCGCTGGAAGTCAAGACGAACCTCTGCCCTGTCGATGTTACCGAGCACCTGCAACGCATGGATGTCCTCCGCACCTACGCGGATTCCCGGGGCGACAAGCGGCAGTTTCTGGGCGCGATTGCCGCCGCCCTTGCCGGCACGGGGGTCAGGGACCTGGCGCTCTCCAGCGGCTTTTATCTCCTGGAACAGCAGGGCGACAACGTGAGGATTACCGCGCCGGAAAACAGGCGGGTGTGGTAAATGATTATTGCGCCCCCCTGGACACTTTCCCCCAAGATTCACCATACTGTCTACTATGCATAGCCTATTGCTCTATTCACACACAGGGTGCCCGCTTGAAAGCGGGCGCCCGGCTTCTCTCTCAAAGCC
>JAISTO010000018.1 GCA_031272575.1 Treponema sp.
GCGGTGTTACTCCGTGCGGAGTTACTCCGTGCGGAGTTACTCCGCATGGAGTGTCGTCTTTATGCGTGACTGGACTTCCTGGGCGATGGTTACGGCCTGGTTCAGTTCCTGATTGTGCAGCGCGAGCAGTATGCGGTTAATCTTCAAAAAGACGTACGCGTTGTACACATTTCTGGGGATATCCTTTATGATATCTTCGACCGCCGCCACATTCCCCTTCGAGCAGTACTCGCAAAGCGTATGCATCTTGCGCCTCAAAAAGAGCAGCGCCTGATCCTCGCGCGCCTGTTTCAGTGCCCGCTGGATTTTTGCGAGGACCGTTTTCGTGTCGAAAGGCTTGATCACGTAATCCTTCGCCCCCATCGCGGCCGCCTTCTGGATAGTGTCAATTTCTTTTTCGGAAGTGACAAAAATGACCGGGATAGACCGGAATTCGGGATGCGCCTGCATCTTGCTGAATACGTCTATGCCGGACATGTCGGGCATCTTGATGTCGAGCAGAACCGCGTCCAAGAACTCGCGTTCAAGGATGTCCAGGGTCTCTTTGCCCGTTTTTGCGACCGTTACGTCGTAGTAAGGGGCAAGGAGTGTTTTTTCGTAAGCAAGAAACGTGGGCATATCGTCCACGACGAGAATCTTGCTTCGGTTAGAAACCCTCGTTACGGAAAGGGAATCATCATCTTTGTGCGTAAATGCTTCCATAGAGATAATGTAACCTATAAAGAGATTTTTGTCAAGAGGGTTGACTTTTTCTTTTTTTAGGGTTATATTTAAATAACAGGAGTATACTATGAAAAGACTACCTTTGTTTGTGTTGCTGCTCTGCGTTGGGGCGGCGGTTCCGGCTTTTGCGGAACTTCGGTTCGATTTGGGGGCTGATTTTCTTTTCGTCGGTATGGACGGAAGCAGCAGTGGGGATATGTCCAGCGTAAACGGCTTTTTCCTGCCTGCGCCAGGGTATTCGCTCCTTCTCCAATTCAATACTGAAAACTTGCATTTCGGCTTCGGGGGCAGGGCGTTCTCCTATCTGTTCGCAACGGTGGCGTGGCCGGTCGTCTACGCGGAACTGGATCTCGGCCGCTTTACGCTGCATGGGAGTGTGGGCGGGCGCTATTTCGGCTACCTGGGGCCGTCCTTTTCGGCGGTGGCCTACGACGACCTCGTTTACGAGTCCGCGCTTTCGTCCGAAGACGACTCGTACGTATACGCCGAGTGCGGAACCGGGGATCTAACTTCGTCCGCCGCGATGACTGCCCTGGGCTTCAGTTTCCCGCTCTACATGGCGGATCTTTCCGCATGGCTGCGGATTGGGAACTATTTCCGCATTGGCGCGGGGGCTCTTATCCTCTTTACGACGGACGAAGAAATTGCCTTTGAACAAGGTCCGGTGGCGCTTTTCTACACGGGGCTAAAATGGAGTTTCCCCCGGGCGGACAGGCAAAAAAAGTTTTTCTAGGAGTTTGCAGCGCTTTGGCGACTATCGCTCAAGCCATTGCGGAAAGCGCCCGCCAACTCCGCGGCGCGGGCGTGGAAACCCCTTCTCTCGACGCGGCGCTCCTTCTTGCGCACACACTGAAACAAAGCCGGGAATATCTCTTTGCGCGGGGGGACGAGCCCCTGCCGCAAGATGCGGCGCGGGCCTTCCGCGCACTCACCGCGAGACGCGCCTCGGGGGAATGCGTCGCCTACCTTACCGGAAAAAAGGAGTTTTACGGGCTTATGTTTACCGTGAGCCCGGACGTGCTGGTCCCCCAGCCTGACACCGAAACGCTCGTCGACGCGGCGCTCGCCTTTCTTAAACGCCTCGAGACGCGGCCGCCCAGAGTGCTTGATCTCGGTACCGGCAGCGGGGCTGTGGCTATCACCCTTAAGTACCGGTTCCCCGGCGCCGAAGTCTGGGCTTCGGACATATCGGAAAAGGCGCTTTCCGCTGCCAGGGCTAACGCGGACCGGCTCCTGGGGCCGGGCGCGCTGCGCTTTTTCAGGGCCGATCTGTTTCAGGCGGACGGGGACGAGGCCCTTCCTGCCTTCGATCTTATTGTCAGCAACCCCCCCTACGTGCCGAGCGGCGCCCTGGCCGCGCTTCCGAAGGAGGTGCGCTGCCAGCCCGCGCTCGCGCTGGACGGCGGCCCCTCCGGCCTGCGGGTTATAGAGGCCCTGGTGCGCGGAGCCCGCGCCCGCCTCGCGCCGGGAGGGGGGCTTCTTGTCGAGGCAGCCCCCTCTCAGATGGGGGCGATCCGTGCCCTGCTGAGCGAGGCCGGCTTCAGCGGGACGCGGGTGTGGCGCGATCTCGCCGGCCGCGAGCGTGTCGCCGGGGCGAGCCGCGGAGTGACGGGCTAATACCGCGCGGCCGCGTACGCGACCCAGCCGCCTGCCTCGACGAGGGCGCGCTCGAAGCCTTGCAGGGTGAAGGGCAGGGCCTGCGTCTTCCCGCCGCCTTCGAAGAGGAGCGTCTCGTTTTCCAGGTTGACGGTAAGCGTCGTGTCGACAGCGGCGAAATCCCGGAAGAGCGCGTCCAGCGCGGCGGCGGGTATCTCCGCGGCGATAAGGCCGCAGTTGTACATATTCTGCCGGAAGATACGCGCGAAACTTTCCGCAATGACGATGTTTATGCCGTTCACCTCGAGGGCCCAGGGCGCGTGCTCGCGGGAACTGCCGCAGCCGAAGTTGGCCCTGGTAACGATGGCCCCCTTGCCGGCCAGGTCCCGCGCGGGGTCGAAGCCGGGGACTTTCAGGTCCTCGAGCAGGTAGGGTTTGAGCGCGGCCTTGGAGTCCTCGTTGAGGTACTTGGCCGGGATAAGCTCGTCAGTGTTGATGTCGGAGCGATCCAGAAAAAGGACCCTCCCGCCGAATGGGATAGCACTCATAAAAACTCCTCCGGGCTGGTGATGACGCCGGTAACCGCGGCGGCGGCGGCGGACGCGGGGCTCAGGAGGTGCACCATGCCGCCCTTGCCCATGCGCCCGTAAAAGTTGCGGTTGGTGGTGGAGGCGCAGACCTCGCCCTCGGCGAGCACCCCGTTCGACATACCCAGGCAGGCCCCGCAGGTAGCGTTCGTGACACAGAAGCCGGCGTCAAGGAAGACGCGCAGCAGCCCCTCGGAGAGGGCCTGGCGGTAGACCGCGGTCGTGGCCGGAGACACGATGCCGCGCACCGTGGGCGCTATGCTGCGCCCCTTGAGGATAGCGGCCGCGGCCCGCAGGTCTTCGATGCGGCCGTTCGTGCAGGACCCGATGTACACCTGATCCACCTTCGTCCCGGCCAGTTCCCGCACCGTCGTCACCTGATCCGGCTTGTAGCCTACCGTTACAAGCGGCTCGAGGCGAGAGCAGTCAAAATCCAGCGTCTTCGCGTACACCGCGTCAGCATCACTCCCCCACCGCGCAAAGTCAGCCAACGCGCGCGCCCTCGCGTCACTCGCCTCATTCCCGATCCTCCCCCCCGCCTCCGCGCCATGATCAAGTCCCAAGTCCCAAGTCCCAAGTCCCAAGAGATAATCCACCGTCACCCCATCCGGCATACAGACCCCGCTCGTCGCGCCGGCCTCGACCGCCATGTTGCAGACCGTCATGCGGCCTTCCATGCTGAGCGCCTCCGCCGCGGGGCCGCGGAACTCCATTACCATGCCGGTGGCCCCCGCGACGCCGGTCTTTGCTATCACCCCAAGGATGAGGTCCTTGGCCGAGGCCGCGCCTTTCAGGGCCCCGTTCAGGTTGACGCGATAGGTGTCCGGCCTGCGGAACGCGCAGACCCCCTTGAGGATGCCGACTTCCAGGTCGGTGGTGCCGACCCCGGCCGCGAACGCGCCGAAGGCCCCATGGGTGCAGGTGTGACTGTCACCCATGATCACCGTGAAGCCGGGGTGGATAAAGCCCTTTTCCGGGAAGAGGGCATGGCAGACGCCGTTGCGGCCTATGTCGAAAAAGTCCGCGATGTGTTGACGGCGCGCCCAGTCCCGCAGGGTCTTGCCCTGGGCCGCGCTCTTCGAGTCCTTCGCCGGCGTGACATGATCGATGACGGCCTTGATTTTGGCCGGATCGAAGACGCGGTCCAGGCCGCGGGACGCGAGATCGTTCACCGCTATCGGCGTGGTGATCTCGTGGCAGAGGACGCGGTCGATCCTGAGTACCCAGGTGTCCTCGAAGGGACGGTCGACCTCGTGCGCTTCGAACACCTTTTCCGTGAGTGTTTTTCCCATAACGGTCTCCTTAAAGCGCCTCCCGCACGGCAGCCCCCATGGCGCGGGTGCCCACGGGCCGCTCGCCGGGCGCGCCGCGGCAGAGGTCGGGGGTGCGGAAGCCCGCCTCGAGTACCGCGGCGGCCGCGTCCTCGACGGCGCGGGCCTCGCGCTCCAGGTGGAAACTGTGCCGCAGGAGCATCGCGGCCGAGAGGATCATGCCCAGGGGGTTGGCCGCGTCCTGGCCCGCGATGTCCGGCGCGGAGCCATGCACCGGCTCGTACATACCGGCGCCCGCGCCCAGGCTGGCCGAGGGCAGCATCCCGATAGAGCCGGTGAGCGCGGCCGCCTCGTCCGAGAGGATGTCCCCGAAGAGGTTCGAGGTGACCACCACATCGAACCTGCCGGGCGCGCGCACCAACTGCATGGCGGCATTGTCAACATAGAGGAAGTCAAGGTTGATGTCCGGGAAGTCCTTCGCGACCGCCTCGGCCGCCTCCCGCCAGAGCCGCGAGGACTCGAGGATGTTCGCCTTGTCCACCACGGTGACCTTTTTGGATCGGGCTTTCGCGGCCTCGAAGCCCACGCGGAGTATGCGCTCGATTTCATCCCAGGTATAGGACTCGGTGTCGAAGGCGCGGTTTCCCTCGCGGCCTCTTTCGCCGAAGTAGATCCCGCCGGTGAGTTCCCGCACGAAGAGGATGTCGAACGCGGGGGTTCCCTGCGGGTTACTTGCGCAGAGCACCTCGTCCTTCAGGGGGCAGGCGGCGCGCAGCGGGGGCATGAGGCGGGCCGGGCGCAGGTTCGCGTAGGCCCCCAGGCCGGCGCGGAGCCCCAGGAGCGCCTGCTCGGGGCGCAGACGGCCGGGAAGCGTGTCCCACCGGGGGCCCCCCACCGCGGAAAGGAGGAGCGCGTCGCAGGCCCTGGCCGTTTCCAGCGCCTCGGCGGGCAGCGGGATGCCGTACTTGTCCAGCGCCGCGCCGCCCGCGTCAATGTCAACATACTCAAATGAGTGACCAAACCTGGCCGCGATGGCGTCGAGCACGGCCCGCGCTTCCCGCATGACCTCCGGCCCTATGCCGTCACCCGCGGCAACCGCTATGCGTCCTTTCATGTTGCCCCATCCTTTGCCGCGCCTTTGGCCGCGGTCTCCCATTCGAGCGCGTTGAGCGCCGCGATATACGCCTTTATCGACGACTCGATGATGTCGGTGGACACGCCCCGGCCGTTGTAGCGGCGATCGTTCCAGTGTATCTTGACGGTCGTCTCGCCCTGCGCGGTCGAGCCGCCGGTGATCGCGCCCAGTTCGTAGAGTTCCAGTTCCGGCTCCTTGCCCGTGATCGTGTTGATGGCGCGGAAGATCGAGTCGATAGGCCCGTCCCCCATGGCGACCTCTTTGCGCACCGCGCCATCCTTGTGGCGCAGGCGCACGGTGCCGCTCGCCCCCAGCGCGGAGCCCGTGTTCACGGCCCAGTGCTCGAGGGTCCATGTCTCGGGCGCGGCAACGGTGACCCCCATTACGAGCGCCTCGAGGTCCCGGTCGGAGATCGTCTTTTTCTTGTCTGCCAGCACCTTGAAATCCGCGAAGACCCGCTCGAGGGTATCGGCCCCCACGACGAGCCCCAGTTCTTTGAGCCGCTCCTCGAGCGCGTGTTTGCCGGAGTGCTTGCCCAGCACCATCGAAGAGGCCGCGTTCTTGGGAACCCCCACGGATTCCGGCGTCATGATCTCGTAGGTGGCCGGGTTTGCCAGTACCCCATGTTGATGGATACCCGCCTCGTGCGCGAAGGCATTGTCCCCCACGATCGCCTTGTTCGGCTGCACCTTGACCCCCGTCACCTTCGAGACGAGGCGGCTCGCCGCGTAGATCTGCGTCGTGTCGATGCGGGTGTCCGCGTGCAGGATGTCGCGCCTGACCCGCAAGGCCATGACGATCTCCTCCAGCGAGGCGTTCCCGGCCCGCTCGCCAAGCCCGTTGATCGTGCACTCGGCCTGCTCCGCCCCGGCCGCGATGGCCGCAAGCGAGTTCGCGACCGCCAGGCCCAGGTCGTTGTGGCAGTGCACGGAGAGGCGCGCCTTTGCCATGAGCGGGGTGTGCTCCCTGACGTAGCGGATCCGCTCGGCGAACTCCGCCGGGAGCGCGTAGCCCACGGTATCGGGGAAGTTGACGGTGAGCGCGCCCGCCGCGATAGCCTCGCCAAAGACGCGGCACACGAAGTCCGGGTCGCTGCGGAACGCGTCCTCCGCGGAGAACTCGACATCCTCGCAGAAGCGCTTCGCCCGCTTCACGGAGGCCACCGCCTGCGCCAGCACCTGCTCGGGCGTCATCTTCAGTTTATACTCCATGTGGATAGGACTCGTGGCCAGGAAGATGTGGATGCGCGGGTGCGCGCAGCCAGCGAGCGCGGCCCCCGCCGCGTCGATATCCGCGTCCCGGCAGCGGGCAAGCGCTGCCACGCACGAGTTTTTGACCAGGCCGGCAATCGTCTTGACCGACTCAAAGTCCCCCGGACTGGAGACGGGAAAGCCCGCCTCGATGACATCGACCCCCATGCTCTCGAGCCTGCGGGCCACCTCGATTTTTTCCTGCAAGTTCATCGAGCACCCCGGCGCCTGTTCGCCGTCCCGCAAGGTCGTGTCAAAAATGGTTATGTGTGTATTCATACCTTCTCCTCAAACCGGCGTGTACAGTACCGCGACGATGCGCGCCGGTTTCTCGCCGCCCGACAGCACGCGGTGGGGGACTATCGAGTCGTAGTAGATCGAGTCTCCCACCCCCAGCGTGAAGGCGGTCTCCCCGTACTCGACCGCGAGCGTACCGTCGAGGACGTACATGAACTCCTCGCCCTCGTGCGAAGACTTCGTCTGATCGGCCCCCGGCTCTATATCCACGACGAAGGGCTCCATGTGACGGCCCCCCTTGTCCGCGGCAAGCGCATGGAAGACCAGCCCCTGGGGGCTGCCTGCCGGCGGCATCGAACCGCCCGGCAGCCCCGTGACGAAGCGCCCCGCCTCTTTCGCCTCGCCGGCCCTGCACAGCACCGGCCCCAGTTCCTCATGATCGTCCAGCAGCGTCCCCAGACGGACCCCCAGTGCCCGCGCTATCTTTAGCAGCGGGGCCAGGTCGGGGATAAGCCCCTCTTCCTCTATGCGGCGTATGCGCTCTTCCGCGATACCGCTCCGCTGCGACAGGGTCTCCCGGGACACCGCATAGGTCTTGCGCAATTCCGCAATCCGTTCCCCGGGCGTATGTTTCGCTGCCATAACCGCTCCTTTGCGAAAAAAATTTCCCGCCCCTTAGGGGGGGAAGAAGAGTGTAGCATGAAGGGGGGCCGGGGGTCAAGGGGGAGCGGCAGCGCAGCCGCGCTGGCCTCTTCGTACGACGGTGGGGAGAGCCCCTCTCGCGGGGCAGGGGGCGGGCAGGAAAAATGACGCGGCCTAAAGCCTCTGGGGGAGTAGGAAGTGGCGGGCGCGGAGCGTTTGGGGCGTGGGGGGGAGGTCTCCCCCCTCGCTGCGAACGGCGCGGAAATCCCCGTGTGTCGTAGGGGCGAATAATTATTCGCCCCTACCGTTTTCCCCTTCCGCGCCGTTCTCCGCTTCCCCCCTCAACGGGGGCGCTGCCCCCGCAACGCCCCCGCATACCCACTTACAAGTGGGCAGGCCGCGGAGTGACGGCGCGCCTATTCCGTCATTCCGCAGCTTGTCCCCCCGTCAGTCCGCGGTAAAACCTGCGGAAACTACTCTCTGGGGGCAGTGGACGGCGCGCGTTCAAACGCGAAGAAAAATGACGCGGCCTACCACTCGCGGGCTTTGAAGCCCGCGGGCGGCTCGGCCAGAGAGACCGACTCGCCGTTCAGTTCCAGCACGAAAAAGCCCTGCGCATGCGCATAGTCCCGCACCTCCGCAGGCACAAAGCCGCCTGCCACCGCCCCCACCAGTTTCTTGCCCACCGTCTCGGCAGGCGGATGTTTCCTGATAAGTGCCATGCGCTTGACATGGTGGTTTATGTCCCCCACGTTCGGCTCCCGTTTGACTTCCACCGCCATACAGAGGTCGCTGTCGGAAAGCAGTATGTCGATCTCCCCGATCTCCCGCGCATCGTCAAAGATCTGCACCCGCCGATACGCCCGCTTGAGGCGGCTGTAGGGCGTGTCTTTGAACTTCTCCCAGAGCCTGCCTGCAACGAGGGTCTCGATGAGTTCCCCCACCGAGTTGCTCAAGTGCCCCACGAGTTTTTCGTTTCGATCCTGAAGCCGCCTGAGTTCGGCGTATTCGCGCTCCGACTTCGCCTCCGACTCGGCCAA
>JAISTO010000024.1 GCA_031272575.1 Treponema sp.
GCCTGGGTGAACTCGAAGCCCAAAGCCTGGAATTTTTCAATGACATTGGCCGCCGCGAAGAGTTCGATGAGGTCGCCGATACGGTTGCCGAGCCTGCTGATTCGCTTGTCGGTCCGCTCCTGGGACTCCCGCAGCTTCCGGTCGGTCTCCTGCATCTGCCGGTCGGTTCTATCCTGGGACTCCCGTATGTGCCGTTCGGTCTCTAGCAACTGCCGGTCGGTCTCCTCCCGGGACTCCCGTAGCTTCCGATCGGTCTCCTGCAACTGCCGATCGGTCTCCTGCTGGGACTCCCGCAGTTTCTGCCATTTCAGGTTCTCTTCCGCCTGAACCGCCTGAGCCTCTGCCTGAGCCTCTGCATGAGCCTCTTTCAGTTCCTTGAGCCCCTTGGCGACCTCCTGGAGTATCTTCCAGACTGATTCGGGGCCGGGAATTTTTAATGCCGCTTTCATTGAACACTCCTTAAAACGTATCTTTTCGATAGTATCGATGTTAAAGATACTGATTCCCCTGGGAAAAGTCAAGGGGGAGTTCCCCGCAGCAATTCTCATTTGAGTCTCCTCCGAAAAGTCAGCAATTAAGAAAGTAAACGCGAATTACGCTAATTTACACGAATTTACGCGAATATTACTCTTAAAATTCGCGTAATTCGCGGTTAAATTCTTGACTTTTCAGAGTAGGCTCGATTTTTTATTACTAATCGTGTCTTTAATTTGGTGAAAATCGGTGACGCAACGAAGTTGCGCTATCTGTGTGTATCTGTGGACTGTTTCCGTGTTCTTTGTGTGCTTTGTGAGAGATTTTTCCCAAAATTCTGTCAGACTGAGAATTGCTGGAGTCCCCGGGTGGCAGGATAAACGCATAGACAGGTCTGCCATGCTTTTCCTCCGTCATGTCGGAAAAATGCTGTGCTTGTGCCTCATGGGGCGGAGGACGGACGGGGAAAATGATTGGTAGGATGAGCCTGTTCAAAAACTATTTTCTGTGTGCTAATGCACACGGCGCTAATGCGCACGGTTTTTGAACAGGCTAAACATTCTCGAATCAGTGTTTCTCTAACACGATCACGTTCCAGGACGCGGGGGGAAGCCGCACCGAAAGGCGCTCGCCTTCCAGACGGCCGCCGGAGACGGGGCGGGGCCGCACGGTTTCGCCCGCGGCGGTGTTTTCGGCCTGGAGCTCGCTGTGGTAGAGGCTGCTGTGCTCGAGGAGCCGATAGCCGCTAAAGCCCTGCACCGCCGCTTCCAGATCGAGCGCCTCGCTCAGGCTGCGGTTCACCGCGAAGAGCGCGAGCCGCTCGTGTTCCCCGTCATGCACGGCAACGCTTTCGAGGTAAGGGACGTCCCCGTACTCGCGGCTTTCGTAGGTGTCCACCTTGACGGGCACCCGCAGCGCCGTGCCGCGGCCGTAACGGGAGGCCTGCGCGAAGGGGTAAAAGATGGTCTGCCGCCAGGCCGGGCCGCCCTTTTCCGTCATTATCGGCGCGATGACATTGACCAGTTGCGCGAGGCAGGCGATCTTCACCCTGTCCGCGTTTTTCAGCAAGGTGATCAACATACAGCCCACCACAAGCGCGTCCTCCATGCGGTAATGATCCTCCAGCCTGGGCGGCGCTTCCTCCCAGGGCGCGATCTTTCGGTCCGCGTCGTTGCTGCGGAACCACACGTTCCACTCGTCAAAGGACAGGTTGATGCGCTTCTTTGCCTGACGCTTGGCCTTGACCAGATCGCAGATGCCGGTAACGGTTTTGATAAAGCCGTCCATCTCGAGGCTGCAGCCGAGGAAGTTGGGGGTGTCCCCGTCGCGGTTCCCGAAGTAGATGTGGAGGGAAAGGTAGTCCACATCGTTGTAGGCCTCCTCGAGGACGGTCTTTTCCCAGTCCCCGAACGTGGGTATGCGGGCGTAGGACGAGCCGCACAACACCGTCTCGATGCCGGGATCGGTGAGTTTCATGACCTTCGAGGCTTCGGCGGCGAGGCGGCCGTACTCGAAGGCGCTCTTGTGGCCGATCTGCCAGGGCCCGTCCATCTCGTTGCCCAGGCACCAGAGGCGGATGTTGTGCGGCGTCTCGACGCCGTGGCTGCGGCGAAGGTCGCTCCAGTAGGTGCCGCGGGGGAAGTTCGCGTACTCGACGATATTCCGCGCTTCGTCCGCCCCCCGCGTGCCCAGGTTGACCGCGTACATGACCTCGGTGCGGGCCTTCTTCGCCCAGGAGGCGAACTCGTTGAGGCCCACGCGGTTCGTTTCGAGGGTAGCCCAGGCCAGGTCGAGCCTGCGGGGGCGCCGCTCCTGGGGGCCTATGCCGTCCTCCCAGTTGTAGCCTGACACGAAGTTACCCCCCGGATAGCGGGTCACCGGCACGTCCAGTTCCCGCACGAGGCCGAGCACGTCCTTGCGGAAGCCCTCCTCGTCAGCCTGGGGGTGCTCCGGTTCGTAAATGCCCGTATACACGGCCCTGCCGAGATGCTCGATAAAGGACCCGTAGATACGCTTGTCTACCTCCCCTATGGCAAACTCCTTATGCAGCGTTAGTTGCGCTTTCATAGATACTCCTTATATAGCCAAAATAATTGATATGTATCATTATAGCGGAAAGAACAAAACGGGTCAAGCGCCCCGGCGCGGAGCAGGCGCTTCGCGCCAGGGGAGTAGGGAATAGGGAGTGGGGAGTGGGGGCATGATGCGAGAGCGGGGATTAGGCGAGCGAACAAGTCCCAATTCCCCAGCGCCCCTTGCCACAAAAAACAAAAGTACGCTATACTGAGTGCATGAACCGGTTGACGGCGGTAGTATGGAAACAAGGCGCGTTTGCCCGCCTGCTGGCGGCCTGCCTGGGCGCGGCGGTGTTCGGGCTTTTCCTTCTTGCCGCGCTCGAACCCTTCCGTGCTATCGGCAGTGCGGAAGAGATCCCCCTGTCCGGCGCATCGTACACCTGCAGTGACGAGCATGTGGACTGTCTGGCAGCGGCCGAGGCTCTTCACCACTATGCCGCCGCCTTCCGATCTGAGGCGCAGCGGCATTGCGCGCTGCCGGGCGCACAGGTCTTTTTATCTATGTTGACGAAAGCGCCGCTCTTCGCCGCCGGTTCAGCACCTTCCCTTCGCAGCGGCAGCGGTACTCCATTCAAACTGCGCATTTAATACTTCCTCCTTGGTTTCGCGTCTTTTTCAGGCTCAGATATTTTATAGGAGGAAGTATGTTGTTGATTGATATTTTTGACGAGCGTCTCATAAACCTGGACCTCAAGGGCACGACAAAAGACACGTGCTTCGAGGAACTGGTGGGCGCTATAGCCGCTCTCCGCGCGGATTTGGACAGCGCGGAAATGCTTTCGGCCATTTATGACCGGGAGTCAAAGATGGAAACGTCCGTCATGGCCGGGGTGGCGGTGCCGCATGGGTACTGCCGCGGGTTCGAGGGGATAGTCGGGGCGATAGGTCTGTCGCGCAAGGGCATAGACTACCGCGCCGGTGACCGCGAGCCGGTACACCTCTTGTTCCTGCTCCTGCTCGGCGAGGGCTCGCGGGACAAACACCTGCGGGTGCTGAGCAGACTCCTGCGCTTCCTGCAATCCGGCGCGGCCGCGCGCATTCAGCAGGCCAGGGACCCGCGGGAGGTCCGCGCCCTGCTGCGCCGCGAATCCGCCCGCGGTTAATGACGGCCGTTCAGCGCGTTTTCGAGAGCCTCCTGGAAGCCGGCGCTCGTTTCGGTGGCGCCTGAGACGGCGTCCACCAGGGGCGAGCCGGTCTCGATAACCTGATCGGCCAGTTCCCGCAGCGCCTCGCCGCCCACGAACGGGTCTTCGCGGTGGCTGAGCACCTCGACGTCCAGAATGATACCGTCCTCGGCCAGTACCCGCACATGGATAGGCCCCCGGTACCCGTTCCCCCAGCCCAGATGGCGGCTCTCTGGGCGGCCCTCGTTGTCCCGCGCCTCCCCGGAGACGGTCCCCCGCAGCCCCCCGCAGCCCACGGCAGCAGCCCCTGCCAGGACCGCCGCCAGCAGGCGCGGCATTTTTTTCATCATACTATGCTCCTTACTTTTCTTTATATGATGGTATATGGGTCGGGCGTACAGTTTGACGACAGTTTCGCGAAAAAAACGGCATTTTTTTCAATTTTTTGTGAATTTACCGCGTTCACCGCAATTCTCATTTGAGTCTACTCTGAAAAGTCAAGAATTCAAGAATTTAACCGCGAAGTATTAGCAACTTCGTTGCTACCGAATTATGCTAATGAACGCGAATTTATAAGAGTAATATTCGCGTAAATTCGTGTACATTAGCGTTCATTCGCGTTTACTTACTTAATTGCTGACTTTTCGGAGGGGGCTCAAATGTATCCACAGATTTTTTATTACTAATCGTGTCTTTAATTTGGTGAAAATCGGTGATTATCTGTGTCTATCTGTGTAAATCTGTAGATAAATTCTTAATCTAAGTTATGGGACAAGTTTAGCGTTAGGGGGGGGGTAGGAAACTTCCCTTTTTATCCGAATTAGAGTATATTGTGGATTATGGATAACCAAATGACCATTTTTGCGGACTGCCTGGCCGCGGTCTGCACCCATTCGCTGGTTGCCCCGGGGCGCAGCCTCAGTTGGGCGATCATAGCGAATCCCAAGGCAGGGGGGTTTACCATCGCAAAGCGGTGGAAACAGCACCTCGCCGATTTGGATAAGGCGCGTTCCCGCTCCCTGGCGAATCCGGCGCGTGAGGATGCATCCCCTGCCCGCATACTCGGTACGCTCGTGCCCCCTGACAGCGAGGCCGCCTCCCTCGCCGCGCGGGGTCTTATCGCCACCACGGGCCCCGGCCATGCGGCAGAGCTCGCAAACGCCCTTGCCGAGGGGCTGGAAGCCCGCTGCGAGGCCGCCTCTGCCATGGCCAAGCCCCTGCCCTTCCTCGTCATTATTACCGCAGGGGGGGACGGGACGAGCCTCGAGGTCCTGAGCAGTTTCTACCATGCCCCCCAGGCGCTCCGCGAGCACTTCGCGATTCTGCGGCTCCCCATGGGGACGGGCAACGACGGCGCGGACGCCCCCACCCTGGCGGGTGCGCTGGCCCTCCTCGCCGGACCGGCCCGCGTTATGCGGCAGCGCGCGCTCCGGCTCCTCACCTCGACCGCGGGCAAAGGCCCCTTCCTGGCCTTCAATATTTTGTCGGTGGGCCTGGACGCATTTGTCACCCATATGACGAACAAGATGAAAGGCCGCCTCCCCGGCGACTCGTACAAACTGTGGGTCGACATCGCGAGCCTCCTCTACGACCGCCTCTACAAGGTCGGCCCCATGGATGTAAAAGTGCGCCCGGCGGACGGAAAGGCGCCGGATGAACTGCGCCAAAAGGTGCTGCTCCTCGCGGTCGGCGAGAGCGGGCATCGCACCTACGGCTCGCACAAGAAAATCCTCCCGGACGACCGCAACGTGTGCCTGGTGCGGCAGATGCCGCTGCTCCGCAAGGTTCGTCTGAAGGGTCTCTTCACCACCGGCGAGCATGTCCGCACACCGGAGTGCCTCTTCTTCAACGCTTCCCGAGTCGAATTCACCGGCTCCTTCCCGATCCTCGCACAGATGGACGGCGAGACCGTACTCCTCGACCCCGCAGACTTTCCCGCCGCCATAGAACTCACGCCGCCGGTGATCCCCATCTTGAAGAAGGCGTAACACAAAAGGGGCCTTGTTTTTCCCTGTTTTTCACTCTTTTTTCGCATTTTTTTTCATATTTTTTGAAAAAAGTACTTGACTTAATTCAATATTGCCCTTATAATCCTCCCCAAAATGGGAACCAAGGGGCCTTGCGGCCTCTTCCCAAAAAAAAAGGAGGATATTACATGAAAAAGTTTTGTGTAATTATCGCGGCCCTCGCAGTTGCGGGGGGGGGGCAGTTTTTGCCCAAGGGTTTACCCTGAACGGTCTCGTCGACGCAGGTATCGGCGTATTCGCAGGGGAAGGCTTCGACAGTTTTTCAAGCCCGGTTAATGCTACCGAGTTTTCCTATGAGAATAACGCCACACGCGTGCAGGTCGACGGCGCCTGGGCAAACGAGTCAGAAAGTGCGGGAATCAACTTCCGCATTCGGTTGGACGGCATTGCGCCTGCGCAAGGCGGGGGGCTGAGTCTGTTCAAGTATTTCTTCGGCTGGGCCAAGGCTTTCGACGGCAAGTTGGAAGTAAAGGGCGGCGCGGTCGACGACGGCGCCTTCGAAACCAGCGACGCGGTCTGGGCCGACGACCTGGGCGAAGGCCTCGGCCTGCTCGCGCTGGTAAAGCCGGTCGGCGCGCTTACTGTGGGCTTTGGTGTGTACACCGCGGACAATACCGATACCGTCGACCTGGGCGAACTCAAGTACACTGCCGGCGTTGCCTACGATCTGGAAAATGTGCTTTCGCTGAAACTGGAGTACGCGAACCGCGGCGCTGCGGGCGGTAACGAAAACGAGCAGGTACAACTCGGCGTGGGCGTCAGCGCGCTCGAGAGCGCGGGGCTCAGCCTTGCGCTTACCGCTATCGCGTCTGAGTTGCAGGACTTCAGCGACAAGGGGACCTTCAAGTTCATCGAGAGTGTCGGCTTCAAGAAGGACGCTCTCGCGCTCGGCTTTGACCTGGTGGAAGGCCTCAAGTTGGGGAACGACGACCCGCTCGATTTCCGCGCGGGTCTCTACGGCGCGTACGGGCTTCTGGGCGGCGCGATCACTCCCCGCCTGGACATCAACTTCCTGTCAGGCTACGAACCCGTTAAGAACGGCACCGTGCAGACCGGCTACCGCTACGACGGCAACTTCGGTACGTATGCCAAGGAAACGCTCTATCTGGGCGCAAAGCCCTCGGTTAACTTCACCATTGCCGAAGGCGCGGACTTCGAAGTCGGCTACATCCTGGACGTGGGCCTCGGCGACGCTGACGACGGCCTCTACCACGCGGCGTACGCCAACCTGAAGGTGAGTTTCTAGGATAGGGAGTGGGGAGTGGGAAGTGGCTTGCGCTTGTCTCGTAGGTTGCGCGTACTCCCTACTCCCTACTCCCTACTCCCTACTCACCCCACGGCACTCACTCGCTCACGCCGCGCCCCCGCACAACATCGCGCTCACCCCCGCGCCCTGTTCTTTGCCTAATACGCCTTCAATGGAATGTCTACCGTCTCTACCGCGTCACCGTCCTGCTTGAGAAGACCCACACCGTAGGTACGGGCCGCGGCTTCCGCGTCGCGCTCCAAAGAGAAACCCGCAAGGCCGAGGTATACTTTATAGTTCTGGTATTCAGGGAAAAATTCCCGAAAGACCGATACTTTCCTGGCGGCAAGTTCTTCCACCTGTTCCCGGTGTATCCGGTGTTTCGCGTCAATCACCGCCACCGCGTCGTGGTTTACCAGCACTATGTCAAACTCGCAGTTCCTGCCGCCCCGTTTCGATCTTTTAACATTGGAGAGCATATCGTCAAAGGCGATTCCAGCGAAGTTGAGGTCTTTGCGCAAAGCCGTTTGGAAGTAGGCCTCCACGCTATGGCCGATGCTGCGGTGAACGCAGCCGATCTGCCTGGACACACTGTTGACAATCCGCCTCATTTCCCTGAAGGTCTCCTTCAACTCCCGGTCCGTCTCCTGGAACCGCCGTTCCGTCTCCTGGGACATTCGTTCCGTCTCCTGGAACCTCCGTTCCGTCTCCTGAGACATCCGTTCCGTCTCCTTTTGCGATGCCGCAACATCCCGCAAAATCTGTCGTATCTCTTCTAATTCCGGCGCACTCATATCTGCCTCCTGCATTAAAGATACCAAAAAAAAGATTTTTTGGCAAGCCCTCAGCAATTCCCATCAGCAATTTGAGCCCACTCCGAAAACAAGGAATTTTAAGAAAGTAAACGCGAATTATACGAATGTACACGAATGTACGCGAATAGGATTCTTAAAATTCGGGCGATATATCGCCTCATTCGCGTAAATTAGCGTAATTCGCGGTTAAATTTCTGAATCGCCAACTTTTCGGAGTGGGCTCATTCTGGAAACTTCTCTAAATCACCAAGAATTTGAGCCTGTTCAAAAACTATATCGACTGTGCGCTAAAGCGCACGGTTTTTGAACAGGCTCTTGCAGTTTTTCGCGCCAAAGGCGCGACAAAACTGCGTTTTTTAAGGTAGAAGTTCAAAAACTGAAGTTTTTGAACTTCCTCATTTAAGAAAAAATAAACCTCAAAGGCGAATAAGGCGCACAAAGGAAGGAGAAAAGAGGCATCGCGGCCCCTTGACAACCCCGCTCAGGTATGTTACACTGAACACCGTAACCGAAGTGGTAATCCCGCCAGATGGCACAGGCGGCTTCCGGCATAAAAGGGATACCCATTATGGAGGAAACGGTATGATGAGTCAGATGACGATTAACTCGCAGGAGTACCAGGGCACGGCGGCGGACCTGCTGGATAACGCCGCGATGTGCAAAGAGCAGGTCAATGTGTGGACACCTCACGGGGCTGTGGTCATAGTGCCGGAGGAAGAATGGCGCGGCCTGATTGCCACGCTGGAAATCGAAGCCAATCCCCGCCTCAAGGCGGAGATTCTTGAAGGCATGGCAACGCCGCTTTCAGAATGCATTGACGAAAGCGAGGTGGACTTTTGAACTGGAGAATCAAGTGGAGCAAACGCGCCGTAAAAGACTCTGCTAAAATCAAGGCGGGGCATTGGTATAAAAAAACGAAGGCGCTTATAGATGTGCTTCGTATCAACCCGTATCAAATGCCGCCGGACTACGAAAAGTTAAGCGGCGATTTGCATGGCGCGTATTCCCGGCGCATAAACGGACAGCACCGTCTTGTGTATGCAGTTGACGAAACAGAACATGCGGTTAAAATACTGTCCATGTGGTCACATTACGAGTAAAAGCCCTACTGATCATTGCGCCGGCTGGAAGCCGGCGCTCCCAACCCGTATCTCGCGGCCCTTATTCGCAGCCACCCCGCGCCGTCACATCACGCACAAGTCCCCATTCCCTATTCCCTACGCACCCAAGCGGCCCCTCCTCCCCCGCGCCGCGCCCCCGCACAACGCCGCCCTCTTGAACACTCCCCTCCCCCGCGCTATACTCTCCCCATGGACTTCACACGGAAACTGCCCATCGGCATTCAGGACTTCGAAAAACTCCGCGCCAATGGGTTTTTGTATGTTGACAAGACCGAGTACCTCTATCGTCTTGTAAATGAAGGGACGGTCTACTTCCTCGGCCGGCCGCGGCGCTTCGGCAAGAGCCTCCTGCTCTCGACGCTCAAGGCCTACTTTGAGGGAAAACGGGAGCTCTTTACGGGGCTCGCCATCGAAAAATTCGAGCGGAACTGGACGCCGCGTCCGGTCATCCATATCGACTTCAACTCCGGCCCCTATACCGACTTCGCGAGCTTCAAAACAAGCCTCGAGGGGATACTGTACCGGCTCGAAAAAAAGTGGGGCCGGGACGAGGGGGAAATTAACCCTTCCGACCGGTTCCTCGGCGTCATTCGCAGGGCCGCGGAAACGTCCGGGCAGAAGGCCGTCGTGCTCATCGACGAGTACGACAAGCCCCTGCTGGCCCACATCGAAGCCGGCCAGGTGCAGGAGGACATCCGCGCCGCGCTCAA
>JAISTO010000032.1 GCA_031272575.1 Treponema sp.
CGCGTCAAGCCGCGGAATGCCGTGTCTCCCCTTCCCCCCCCCCAGAAAAAAAATGCCCGGCCTCTCCTGGGGGGAGACCGGGTGGCAGATGAGGCTACAACGCCGCCTCATCAAGTGGCTTTAACTCAAGTATAACACACCTGCGCAGTTTTGTCGGTGAGTAGGGAGTGGGGTGAGTAGGGAGTAGGGTGGGAGGGAGGAGTCATTCCGCGACTTGGAAACGGGACCGAGCGGCGCAAGCGCCGAACCGTTCGTAGAACGGCATGCGCGTTCAACGCGCCCCCCTCTCCATCGCGGAATCTGTCTTTCTAAAGAGACTCCGCGGTCAAGCCGCGGAGTGACGCGATGCAGAGCGCAGAGTGACGGCATCACTCTCCCAATTCCCAATTCCCAATTCCCAAGACCCTCTAATACCCCGCGCCGTTGTTAGTGAAGTAGAGCCAGGGGCTCCAGTCGCCGGAGTAGACGTTTTTGTCGGGGTTCTTGGCGCGCACGCGTATGACGTACTTCCCGCCGCCGACCTTCTTGCGGTCGTTGGAGTTGGTGATCGTCCAGGCAAGGTAGTTCTCGTTTACCCAGGTCGGGTTGCCGCCTGCTACCACCCAGGACAGGCCGTCGGCAAGGGCCTCACTCGTCCAGGAACTCAGCGCCGCAATGCGCACCTCGTAGTTCGCCTTGGTGCCCACGACCGGCGTGGTCTGGGTGACCATGCCCTGGCTCGTCTCGCCGTACAGCGCGCTGATCTCCACCTTCCAGCCGGTGGACCCCCCCGCGTTCACATAGACAGTCGGCAGGGATGCGGACGTGAGTTTGCTCGGATGCGTGCTGTCCGCGCTGCCCGCGCTGAGCAGGAACTGCGGCGGAGGCGGCGGCGCGGGAGGCGGGGTGTACTGATGGATGCCGCTTACCGACACGGGGCTGCTGCTAATGCCTTCCCCATACACGATGACGTATGCCGTACCAGTACTAACGGGCGTAACCGGTATGCTCCATGAGGTGCCGCTGCCGGTTATGGCCTCGCCGCTTTTTACCGCCCCGCCACGAACCGTTACCGAGTTGTAAGGCAATGAAGTAATGTCTTCGGTGAAGTTAAGCGTAATAAGCGATGTGTTCGTTTGATCACTGCCGTTGGCGCTGCCAGTGAAGGTGATCAGTTTCTTGTACACATACACATAGGCCTCGCCCGCCTCGATGTAGCCATCACCCTCGTACTCAACGATCACATTGCCGGTGTAGTCGGTAATGACATCGAGCGTATTACCCGTTGAGGCACCTTCTGGGTTTTTCTCCGCGGCGCCAGTAAGGATGACCTTATCATGGTCTATCGTCTTGTCGTCGCTGACGGTAAAGGTGAGGCTGGTGGTAGTTGCGCTGTCGCTGCCCTGTGCTGCCTCCACACTCCAAGTGGCCTTGCGTTTGTACACGGTGACCGAGGCGTTGCCGCTGTAGGTTTCGTTGTCATTTGCGGTAAAGGTAACATTGCCCGCAGTAGTAACCGTTATGGGGAGATACCATACCGCGCCATAGCCGGAAGCGTCCCCCAATGTTATGGCACCGGTCCCGCCTATTGTCCTTGCGAGGCCTGATGCGCTTTCAAAGGCCGGGAATTTGTCTATCTCCGCGCTGAACGTAAAGGTGAGGCCCGTGGTGGTTACATTCGGATCCGGCTCTTCGATCTCGAAGGTGATCAGGTCGCCCCATACCGTCAGTTTGGTAGTGTTGATCGCTTTGACTATCCCCACCTTGTCGATATAGATATACACATCGCCCGAAGGCTTGAGTACCTTAACCGGTATGTGAAAGATTTCACCATCATTCGACTCAACAGACCGCGTGGTATCGATAACGATAAAATCGACCGGCACCGCATCGGCAACCATACTCGAACTAAGGAATTGTATATCCTCAGCGGAGATCCACGGATCGATGCCTATACCATCAGTGTCAAACGTGACGATGATTTCAGTGGTAACATCATCACCGCTGCCTTTCGTTACCGAACTGCCCGTAAGGGGATACACTACGCCGGCATCCAACGTTACCGTGTAGTTGTACCGGTACTTCTCCTCGAAGAACGGTACGCCATGGTAGTTGCTCTCGACACCGTCTTTGTCGATGGTCACCTTAAGCAACCCTTCGTAGCATTGGTCCTTGCGGTTCTCCACGTTGGTATTCTTGTGAGTGATGCCCACTTTCCATTCGGTATACCCGTCTGTTGCGTTGCCGCTCGTCTCCACCTCGGTGACAGAGGTAACACTCCCAATATCCGCCTCCACCCCGGGCGCGACATCAATGTCGGATAAGTTAAGACCCTTCACCGGTTTGGTGAACGTGAACTTGATCGCGTTGGTGTCGGCGGTCCAGTGCGCGCCGTCCACGGGCCAGGCAGACCAGGTGGCCTTGCTCGTGTCCTCGGTCACCTTTATTTCCCATTCGCAGGCGCTGAACGCAAGCGAAAGGGCCAGAGCCGCGCAGCAAAGGAGCGCGGTCTTTTTTGTCGTCATGTTCATTCTGTCCTCCTTTACAGGCTGTAGCCTATCACCAGATACGGTGCGCCGAAGCCAAGAAAACTCTTCGTTTCACCGGGCAGACTCCCGCTCTCGCGTATCTCGGTTACGGGATCACCGTTGGTATCGAAGAGCGTGTCGTTCGGGCCCGCGTTGATCGTTATGTCATAGGTGAAATACCCATAGAAGTGATACGAGAAGGACGCGCCCAGTTCAACATACAGGTACTGATGTTTGGCCCGGTTGAGGGGAATGTAGCCCTGCAGCCCAAGGTCCAGGCCCGCGCCCAGCATGAAGTAACCGGACGAAAACGAGGTCTCGCCTTCGAGCGCGTTCGTCCAGGAGCGGCTCACCGAATTGTAATTCACCGCCAGCCCCAGTTTCACCGCCACGCCGAAGTACTCGATGGGCTTAAAGTTGAGTCCGTAGCCCAAAAGCCCGTCGAGGTTGAGCAGCGTGTCGTTCGGGCCGGCCTCTATGGTCGACTCGAGGAACTCGCCGGTGTAGTAGTAGAGGGCCGCCTGCGCCTCGTAAGGCACATCCACCTTTTGCGGGAAGGTCCCCGTAAAGCGCACGATGGGCCCCAGCGACAGTTTGTCGTTTATGCGATTGATCCACGCATTGTAACCGAACGCGAAGCCCGGCTTTATGCGGATGTTGGGGCTCTCGTAGTCATTGGGCTTCAGGTGCCACTGCTCCGTAAGCACACCGCCCAGGTAGAAGTCCATCAGCCAGTGGCCGTCATCCTCGCCATCGCTGCCGTCTTCCGCCGAGTAAGCAGTAAGCCGCGCATTCCGCGCCGCCGCCGCCTTCCCCGCGGACTCATCCGCAAGGCGCTCCATGTCATCAGCCGTCCCACTCTGCGCAAAGGCCTGAGCCCCGCCCAGCAGAACCAACGCCGCCAGGAGCATAAAAAACTTTTTCATTGGTACTCCTTTATCGATATGCACCCCTTCCGGGGCGCCCCTTGCCGCGTGCGCCCCTTTTCAGTATACTGAAACCAAGGAGTACACTATGGCAATGGTAGTTATGAGCCTGCCAGACAAACTGGTAGACTTTGCAAAAGAAAAAGGCGTCCTTACCGAAGAATGGACCTCATCCTTATTTCGGAACGCCCTCATCGACCTGGCGCGGCAGGAAACCAACCTGCCCCCAGGCTTTCCTCGGGAACTGCTCGGCGCCGTCAACCCGAAGATGTACGGCTCAGTCAAAACCAACGGCGACATCATCGGCCCTTTCCATGAAGAATGGGAGGAGACATGACCCTCGTTGACACGCACATCTTCATCTGGTTGAACGAGGACAAAAGCCGCATTCCACACAAGATGCTTGCCGCGTTAGATGCCGAACCGGATCTGCGGGTCTCGCCGATTAGTTTTTGGGAAGTCGCTATGCTCAATGCCAAAGGAAGGATCACACTCTCTGAGCCCGTCCTTTTTTGGCTTCGGCACGCGTTGGAATATCCAAAAATGGATGTCCTTCCCCTCACACCGGAAATTGCCGCTCGTTCAGCCGGCATCGTTATGCACGGCGACCCTGCCGACCGGTTGATAGTTGCCACTGCTCTCGAACACGCCTGCCGCTTTGCCTCTGTTGACTCTCTTATGACTGAAATTCCAAGCCTCCGGCCCTTTCTCTTGTAACGTACTAATCCGCAATTTCAACCACGAACCACCCCGGCAAACAAGTTGTGCCGTTGTGGTTCGTGGTTACCTGCTGTCTACAGACCGGGTATTCCGGCAGGGACGGCAGGGACCGCGGGCAGGGACGCGCCGGCCATCTTCATGGTCGTCGTGTACGCGCCCTGCTTCCACTGCGGGGTCACCGTGAGGGTCAGGTCGGTGTCCAGGCCCGTGCCCTTCGAGATGACGTAGTCACGCAGGGTCGACTTGCAGCTCCACGAAATGGAAGCGCCCGAAAGACCCACATCGACCTTGAAGTTCGATATGGTGAGTTTCGAGAAGTCCGCAATGACCTTTTCGGTCTTTGCGTCCAGAAGCCTGATGCCGGTGGAGGAAAGTTCCCACAAGGCACCCCACTGAGGATCGGACCACTTACCCGAGACAGGGAATTTGCTCAGGTCGAGATCCGCCGCGCAAACGATGTTTGCGACGAACAGAGCGGCAATTACCGCTAACGCACGTTTTTTCATTTTTTTCTCCTTATAAAATGAAAATATAAATAAACGGAGAAAGGGACGCCAACCGTCCTTTCACTCCGGTTATTTCTTTATCGAACAGCGCAAAGCGCTGCAAACCCCTACCGCCGCCGCTTCGTTTTGCGGTCCGGTTTCTCCTCCAGTTTGCCGTCGCGGACGCGGTACTCCGTGTTCTTCGGATCGACGGTAATGACGATGCCGGGGTTGTCGTCGAACGCGTTGTCCCCGATATCCGTGACGCTGGCGGGGATATTCACCTCTTTTATCGCGTTGCCGCGGAAGGCGTTTTCGCCGATCGTCTGGAGGCCCTCGGGCAGGGTCAGCGCGATAAGATCGTCGTCATCGTTGCCCCGACGGCCCTTGCGCTGATAGAACGCGTTGGCCGCGATCGCCACCACATCGTTGCGGCGAATCTGCGCCGGGATATTGAGCGCGTTGTACTGGCCCTTCTCGTCCCACCCGTCAATGGTGATAAGGCTGTTTTTGCCCTCTTTCTTGACGGTCGTCTTGAGTTGGTCGACGGGAATCTCGCGGATGCGCGCCGGGCCGCGGCCGTTGCCGCCGCGATCGTTGCCGCCTTTGGACGGCTGAGGCGCGGGGGCCGGCTTCGGCGCCAGTTTGCCCTTTTCTGCCACATACGACGGATTCGCCGAATCGACGCTTATGGTGAGTGAGGGGTTCTTGTCGAACGCGTCCATTTCGATTGACGTGGCGGTCGCCGGAATGCTGACATTGCGCAGCAGGTTGCCGCTGAACGCCTGCTTTCCAATGGTAGACACCCCCGACTCGAGGGTAAGGCTCGCGATCTTGTTGTCCGCAAACGCCAAATCCCCAATAGAGGTAACGCTGCCGGGAATGAACACCTTGGTGATAGCGTTCTTTGCAAACGCGCTTTTACCGATTGTCTTAAGGCTGCGCGGCAAAATAACCTCGGTGATCAGCACCTTGCCCGTCGGCGGAAACGCGACGTCCGCAATAGCCGTTACCGTGGCGCCATTCAGCGTCCGTGGGATGAAGAGAACGGTGTCGCTCGCGCCGCCTCTTCCCGGGGCATCAAGGCCCGTAATGGTCAGTTCACTGCCATTCTTTACGAACTTCAGACGCGACTGACTAATGGCCCCCTTGGGCGGCCCCTTGTAGTCGTCTGAAGTGTTCTGCGCGGCCAGCGGGGACAGCACCAACGCCGCCGCCGCCGCCGCAAAGATCAACTTTTTCATTGCAATACTCCTTGCTTTTATTGATAAGTTATTATGTGAAAATTTTTCAAACTTGTCATGTCACTATTTTGTGTATTTTTGTCATTATTTTGGGGGGTATTTCGGGGGTTTTTGACACTATTTTGAGGGTCAGGGCAAATCCTGATTGGAGAAAACCCTGTTTATGCCGATACTTTTAACGATGGAATCGCAAACAGCCTTGAGTCGTCTTATTGCGCAAACAGGAAAAGCCCTGCCTCTCGGGGCGACGATCACCGATACGGGGGTTAACTTCGCGGTCTTCTCGCGGAGCGCGGAAAGCGTCACCCTCATTCTCTTTGAGAGCGCGGAGCCGGACAGCGCGAGTATCGAAATCAAACTGGACAAGAAAAAAAACCGCACCGGCGATATGTGGCACTGCCATGTGCAGGGCCTCGGCCCGGGCGCGCTCTACCTGTTCCGGGCGGACGGGCCCTACATTCCCGAAAAGGGGCAGCGCTTCAATCCGCACAAAACCCTCATCGACCCTTACGCGAAGGCGCTCACCAGTTTTGCCCATTGGGATATCGAGCGCTGCCTGGGCTACAACCCGGGCGAGGCCTCGACCGATCTGTCTTATTCATATAAAGATGACATTAATACCCAGCCCCGCTGTGTGGTGGTCTCCGACGATTTCGACTGGCAGGGTGACCGGCCGCTCAACTATCCGCTTCGCTTCAGTGTGCTTTACGAGACGCACGTCCGCGGCCTTACGCGGCACTCGAGCGCGGGGGTGGAACATCCGGGTACCTACAAAGGGGTGATAGAAAAAATTCCCTACTTTAAGGATTTGGGTGTTACGAGTCTTGAGTTTCTGCCCATACAGGAATTCAACGAGCGTGAAGTGACGCTGGTGAATCCGCGGACCGGTGAGCGTCTCGTGAATTATTGGGGCTACTCGACCGTCGCGTTTTTTGCGCCCAAGGGGTCTTACGCGTCGAACCCCGCGCCCGGCGCGCAGGTGGCGGAGTTCAAGGAGATGGTGCGCGAACTGCACAAGGCCGGCATCGAGGTGATACTCGATGTGGTGTTCAACCACACGGCCGAAGGCAACGAGCGGGGCCCGACTTTTTCGTTTCGCGGTTTTGAAAATGAAATCTATTATATTCTTGATGAAAACAAACGCTACTACAAAAACTTTTCCGGGTGCGGCAACACGGTGAACTGCAACCATCCGGTGGTGCGCAACATGATTCACGAATGCCTCCGCTACTGGGTGGTGGATATGCACGTGGACGGCTTCCGTTTCGACCTGGGCTCGATACTCGGTCGGGACGAGCAGGGGCACCTGATGGAGAACCCGCCGGTGCTGCGCCGCATTGCGGAGGACCCGATCCTCAGCAGCACCAAGTTGATCGCGGAGGCCTGGGACGCGGGCGGCGCGTACCAGGTGGGCTGGTTTCCCGGGGGGCGCTGGGCCGAGTGGAACGACCGCTTCCGCGACGACCTCCGCCGCTTCTGGCGCGGGGACGAGCGGCAGACCCGTCACCTCGCGACGCGGCTCGCGGGCAGTTCCGACCTCTACCTGCGGGACGGGCGCAAGCCCTTCCATTCGATCAACTTCATCACGAGTCACGACGGCTTTACCCTGCGGGACCTCGTGTCGTACGAGCGGAAGCACAACGACGAAAACGGCGAGCAGAACCGGGACGGGAGCGACTGGAACAACAGCGCCAACTACGGCATCGAGGGCTGCTCGACCAACCCCGCCATTCGCAACCTGCGCGTCAGGATGGCAAAAAACTTTATCGCCACGATGATGATCTCGCAGGGCACTCCCATGCTGCTGGGCGGCGACGAGATCGGCAGAACTCAGAACGGCAACAACAACGCCTACTGTCAGGATAATGAAACTTCGTGGTACGACTGGTCCCTGCGGGAAACGAACGCGGAACTTTACCGTTTCGTCCGCGAGATGATCGCGTTCCGCCGCCGGCACCCCTGCTTTATGCGGCCTGAGTTTTACACGGGCTGGGACGGCAACTACAACGCTATCCCGGACATTACCTGGTTCAACGCGGAAGGCGAGAGCCCCGACTGGGACAACCTCGGCCCCTGCCTCGCGCTGCGCATGGACGGCTCCCGCGCCGAAACCCTCGCCGACCGCGACGACAACGACTTCTTCATTATGATAAACGGCGGCCCCACCCCCGTCGCCTTCGCCCTCTGCGACGCCCCGGACGGCAAAAAGTGGGTCCGCGCCGTCGACACCGCCCGCCCCACCCCCGACGACATCCTCCGTCCCGGCGCCGAACAGCCCCTCTCCTCGCCCGAGTTCTACATGACCGGGACGCGCAGCGTGGTCATCCTCATATCGCGGCTGCTGTATTAGGAGGTGATTGACGATGTACCACTTCAGTAACATCGAGGAAGAGATCGATGCGATTCGTGACCGAATATACGAAGAAATTAAAGATATGTCAGCAGCCGAGCAGACTAATTACTTTAATTCTCGTGCGGAAAAAGTGTGCGCTCAATTCGGCCTTAAAGTGTTCGACAATGTGCCGCAGGCTCAGTCCGCTATGGCCGCCGTATAAATGGCGCCCTCCCCTCTGGGCTAAACTTGTCCCATAACTTAGATTAAGAATTTATCCACAGATTTACACAGATAGACACAGATAATCACCGATTTTCACCAAATTAAAGACACGATTAGTAATAAAAAA
>JAISTO010000201.1 GCA_031272575.1 Treponema sp.
AATTTACGCGAATATTACTCTTAATAAAATTCGCGTTCATTAGCATAATTCGCGGTTAAATTCTTAAAATCCTGTTTCTTCAGAGTGGGCTAAAGATATGGGACAAGTTTAGCCCCAAAAGCCGGGGTAGGTCACCGCGGCGGCTTCCGCGTCCGTAACGGCTATGGGGAAGGGCAGGGCCTCCGCCAGCAGGGCCAGGGCCATCACGATGCGGTGATCGCCGTGGCCTTCGAGCGTGAGCGGCGCGGGGCCGGGGGGCGGCGGAAGCGAGGCGGCCCCCCCTGCCAGGACCAGGCCGTCCGGCGTTTCCCGCGCGCCGGCCCCCAGTTTCGCCAGTTCCCCGGCCATCACCTTGATGCGGTCGGTTTCTTTTATCCGCGCATGGGCCGCGCCGCTGAGCGTCAGGCCCCCTTCGGCGCAGGCGCCGAGCACTGCCATAACGGGGAGCAGGTCGGGAGTCGCGTTCAGGTTGAAAGCGCCCCCCCGCAAGGGCCCGGCGCGCGACACCGTGACGGTCCACTCGGCCTCGCGCTTCCACTCGACCTCGCAGCCCATATCCTTCAGGTACTGAAAGATGACCTTGTCACCCTGGCGGTCCTCCGGGTCCAGGCCCTGGATAGTCAGCGGCCCCCCGTTGAGCGCCGCGGCGGCGGCCGGGAAGGCCGCGGTCGAAAAGTCCCCGGGGACCGGGCCGTTCAGGGGCCGGTAGGAAGCCCCCCCCGGGACGCGGAACCACGAGAAGTCAGGGGCGGCCTCGAAGGGGACGCCCTCCTTTTCGAGGTACGCGAGGGTCATTTCGACGTAGGGGCGCTCGTTCAGCAGGGGCACGGCTATTTCGCAGAGGGTCCCGGCGGGGCAGAGCGGACACGCGAGGAGGAGCGCCGAGAGGTACTGGCTTGTGGGGCACTCGATGCTGACGCGCCCCCCGCACAGCGGCCCCCGCACGGTAACGGGCGCGCAGCCCCCCGGCGCGGCGTCGACCCGCGCGCCCAGGCCCCGCAGCGCGTCAAGGAGGGGGCCCGCGGAGCGGCGCCGCAGCTGCGCGTCCCCGTCGAAGCTGAAGGCGCGGCCCCGCAGAGCCGCGGCCGCGAGGCCCAGGAAGAGGGTCGTGCCGGAGTTGCCGGCATCCACGAGGACCGGCGCGGCCAGGGGGAGGAGCCCAGGCGTAAGCGCCGGCGCCCCCCGCACCGCATAGCGGAGCAGTTTTTCCCCCCGGCTGTCCGCCGGATTCGGGCAGGCAGGGTCCGCCCCGCGCTCCTCCCGCAGTTCGGCGCCGAGCGCGCGGACCAGCGCCGCGCAGGAACGGGCGTCCAGAGAGTCGAGCGGGCCCTCGATAACCGTCTCGCCCTCCGAAAGCGCCGCGATCAGGAGCCGCCGGATCGTGTGAGACTTCGAGGCAGGGACCCGTATCGCGCCGCGAAAGCGGTTTTTTTTGACGGTCAGGGTCATCAGAAATCAGCGCTTTTCCTGCGTCTTTTCTTTTTCCTTGTTCACCTTCGCCTCAAGTTTGTCCATCATCTTATCGATGGCCGTGTTGAGTTCGAAGTCCGTCTCTTCCACATGGATAGAAACGCCCCAGCGAAAGTTCACCGTCGCCTCCGCGGAAAACTCCCGCGCCTTGCTCAGCGTGAAGAGCATGTCGACGATCATGCCCTCCGCGTTGTGGATGCGGCCGATCTTCCTGCTGAGGTACTCCCGCGGCGCGTCCTCCAGGTTGAAATGTACCGCCTTAATGTCAATATTCATAATCACTCCTTAATAGAGAAACAAACTCTGCCGTTACCGGTTATATGATGACGCAAGGTCCAGTTCCTTGCGGTACTTCGCCACGGTGCGCCGCGCGAGCGACACCCCCCGCTTCGCCAGCAGGTCCGCGATGTCCTGATCGGTGAGGGTGCCCTTTTCCGCTTCGACGATCTCGCTGATCATCTGCTTTACGCCCGTCTTTGAAAACCGCGAGCCCTCGGAGCCCGCGCCGCTGATCGAGTTCGTGAAAAAGTGCCGCAATTCGAAAATGCCCCACTCGGTCTGCATATATTTGCCGTTTGCCGTGCGGGATACCGTCGCCTCGTGGATGCCGAGTTCCTCCGCGATGTCCTTCAGCGTGAGGGGGGACAGGTACTGCGGCCCCTTGGTGAAGAAGGCCCGCTGAAACTCGACGATGGCGCGCGCGACCCGCAGCAGGGTGTGGTTCCGCTGGTTGATCGACTGCATGAACCAGCGCGCTTCCTGCATATTTTCGCGCGCGAAGTCGCGGGCGGATTTTTCCGCCTTGCCGCGGCGCTGCGCGAGGTCCATGAAAAAGGGGCTTATGCCCAGCACCGGAATCTCTTCATCATTCAGGATGATGATGAATTCCCCCTCTTTGCGCGTCACTTCGAGATCCGGCACCACATAGCGGACCTCTTTGTTGGAAAAGAGCCTCCCCGGAAAGGGCGAAAGCGTTTTGATCGTCTCCATGATGTCTGCCAGTTCCTCCGGGCCGCGGCGCAGTTTGCGCTCCGCCGCGGCCGTGTTCTTGCGATCGCATAAGTCGAGACAGGCAAGGGCCTCGAAGATGCCGTCCGGCGGGTCCGGGAGCAGCCTTGCCTGCACCTCGAGGGACTCGCGGTAGCCGCTCGTGCAGGTGCCCTGCGGGTCCAGGCCCTGCACGAGGCGCACCGCCGCCGCCAGTGCCGCCGGCTCCGGCGGCACTTTGAACAGGGTGTCCAGCGGCTCCTTGTTGAAGCCGTCCCCGTCGAGGTTGCGGATAAGGGTCTCCGCGATGCCGCGCAGTTCCGGCTCCACCGGTTCGAGCGCCAGTTGCCAGAGCAGGTGCTCCTGCAGCGTCTCGGGCCGCGAAAGCACCCCCTCGATGAAGCGATGCTGGGCCTCGGCCGCCGCCTCTCCCCCCCTGCGGACAAAGCCGGAATCGGACGTGGACTCGAAATAGTCGTATTTTTCTTCCCGCTTCGGACCGAGCGCCCGGTCGAGCGACACGGTGCCCTTATCTTCGATAATCTCCAAAGCGGGATTTTTCTCTATCTCCTCCTCGATCTTTTCCCGCAGATCCATCACAGGCAGTTCCATCATTTTTATTGACAGAAGCATCTGCGGACTCATCTTCATCCGCTGTTCCTGTGCGAGAGAGAGCCCCTGATACTGCACTACGCCCTACTCCTCGCTCTCCTCGATGCGGAAGGCCTCCGCTGCCTTGATCACATCATCCGCGATGCGGCCCGCGATAGGCGCGTAGTGGTCGAACTCGACCGAGAAGGAGCCGGTGCCCGAGGTGATCGAGCGCAGGTCGATGGAGTAGCGCAGCAGTTCCGCCTGCGGCACCTCCGCGCGTATCTCCGCGATGCCGCCGGTCGAGTCCTGCCCGAGTATGCGCCCCCGCTTGCCGGAGAGGTCGCTCATAACATCCCCCAGGTACCGGTCCTCGACCCACACGGTGAGATGCATCACCGGCTCGAGGAGGGTGGGGTTGGCCTGGCGCATGGCCTCGCGGAACGCGTTGCGCGCCGCCAGTTTGAAGGACAACTCGGACGAGTCCACCGGGTGGTACTTGCCGTCCACAATTTTGACTTCGACGTCGACCACCGGGTACTGGGCCATGACGCCGCGGGACATACCCTCGATGACGCCCTTCTCGACCCCGGGGATGTAGTTTTTGGGGATAGCCCCGCCGAAGATCGCGTTGACGAACTGGTAGCCGCCGCCCCGGGGCAGCGGCGCGATTTCGAGCACGACCTTGCCGTACTGCCCATGGCCGCCGGTCTGCTTTTTGTGCGTGTACTCGGCGCCCGCCTTTTTGGTGATCGTCTCGCGGTAGGCCACGCGGGGGACCCGCGTTTCCACATCAATCTTTTGCTGGGCCTTCACTTTGTCCAGGATGATGCTGATCTGCAGTTCCCCCATGCCGGAAATGACCGTCTCCTTCGTTTCCGCGTTGAAGTTGTAGCGGAAGGTGAGGTCCTCTTCGGCGGCCCGCGCAAGGAATTCGCCCAGTTTGACGTCATCCTTTTTGGCCGCCGCGTTCACCGCTATCGAGTGCACGGGTTCGGGCAGCCGGAGCGGGAGGAAGTGGAGCCCCGTGTCCGCGGCCGCCGCCGTGTCGTTGGTCTTGAGGCTCTGCGACTTGGTGATGATGCCGATGTCGCCGGCGGCAAGTTCCCGCACCTCCTCCAGTTTTTTCCCCTGGCAGGTGTACAGTTTGCTTACGCGCTCCTTTTTGTTTTCTTTTACGTTGACAAACTCGCTGTCCGCGCCAAGTTTGCCGGTGATCACCTTGATCCAGGAGAGTTTGCCGGAAAACTGATCGTAACTCGTCTTTATGACGAGGCCCGCGAAGGGCTTCGCCGGATCGACGCTGAGGTCCTGCTGCGCGCCGGCGCTGTCCACCACCACATCCGAGGCCCCCATGGGCGAGGGGAAGACCCGCGCGGCCAGGTCGAGCAGGGGGAGGAGCCCCGCGTTCTTCAGCGCGGCGCTCGCAAAGGCCGGCACCACCTTGTTGGCCGCGAAGGCCCCGGCAAGGCCCTGCGCCGTGTCCTCGGGCGACAGTTCCATGCTTTCGAGGTATTTTTCCATAAGGGCGTCGCTGCCCTCGGCCGCGGCCTCCATAAGCCGCTCCCGCGCCTGCGCGAGCGCGGCCTCGAACTCCTGCGGCACCGGCGCCTCCTTTTCGGGCGCGTCAGCCTGGGCGAGGTAGGCCTTGCCCGCAAGCACGTCGATGACCCCCTTGAAGCCCGCGCCCGCGCCCATCGGAATCGTGAGCGGCACCGGATCGGCCTTGAACTTTTCTTTTATGTCCCGCAGCGCGGCCTCGAAATCGGCGCGCTCGTTATCCAACTTGGTGATGACGAAGCCCCGTGGCTTCTTCCGCGTTTCGAGGTTCCGCCACAGTTTGACGGTCTCGATCTGCACACCGGCCTGGCCGTCCACCGCAAGGAGCGCGGACTCGCTCGCGCGGAAACTGAGGGTGACATCCCCGGTAAAATCGGAGGACCCGGGAGTATCAAAAAAGTTGATTTTCTTCCCATTCCGCTCGATATGCGCGAGCGTGGTATGAATCGAGATTTTGCGCTCGATTTCCTCCGGACTCGAATCGCTGAGCGTGTGCCCGGACTCGACCGTTTCGGGTTTCGCGAGCACGCCCCCCGCATAGAGCAGACGCTCAAACAGTGTGGTCTTGCCGGAACCCCCATGCCCGGCAAGCGCGACATTCCTGACGAGATCAGTGGTATAAGCCATACGATACTCCTAAAATAAGATAGCCTCAGCGGGCCTCCCCGCGGGCACTGGTGACAGTATAGCACAGTTCGCGGAAAAAGGGAAGGGGGGTGGGATGGGGAGTGGGGAGTGGGGGGCGCGTTGAACGCGCTCGCCGTTCTACGAACGGTTCGGTGCTTACGCCGCTCGGTACCGTTTCCAGGCCGCGGAATGACGGGAAAATCTGTCTATGCGTTTATCCTGCGCATCGCCCCCCACCCCATTGACTTTTTTCAAAATTTTCCCTGTTTTTTGCATTACCCTCTTGACTCTTTTTTCAGGATTCGCCATAGTGATGACAGGAGGGGCAGATTCCGCGGGGGAGAGGGGATCCTGCGGTCCCGTTTCCAGGCTGCGGAATGACAGCTTCGTCCCCGCGAGGGGGGCTTTTTTGGAGAAATGGCTATGAATAGCGTGTTGTTGTATTCACAAACGGGCGCCCACTTAAAAAGTGGGCGCGCGGCTTCTCTCTCAAACCCTGGCGCGGGGGTGGGCGGCGGCATCCTGTCGGGAGCGTGGAATCCCCTCGCCGTTGCGCTTTTTAATCCATCTGCCCCCCCCCCCCGTCCCCTACTTTTTCGTGTTTTAAACCCTCTTTCGAAGTCTCTTGAAACAGTCACTTTTTTCCTCAATAGGGGCTCTGCGGCATGGCGCAGAGCGGCGTACCACAGGGCGCGGAGTCTCTCCGCGCGCGGCCGGACTATTTCGCCGCAAGGGGCTTGCGGGGCAAGGGGGCAGGCGGGTTTTCGTGCATGGGGGGGCGACTCGCGCTGGCTGAGCGATGCGGCGTTTCATCCGCAGCGGCGCGGCTGCCAAAGAAAGGAGGTGCAAGGGAAAAATTTTTGTGCATAACGGCGGCAAAACGCGCCGGACCGCGAGCCTTCTTTATGAGAGATGAGCCGCTGAACAGCGCGGTAAAGGGCAGCGTTTGAGAAGCCGTGAAAAACTCTTGACGCGTTTTTCAACTTTGACGGCGGGAGAGACCGCCCGGCGGCGTGGCCGGACACTGCGCTTGCGCAGCCACGACATTATTTTCATAAGGAGGGATTTCAATGAAATCCAACATTTTGAGGGCACTTGCCGGGGCTTTAGTCCCTGGGGCGGTGCTCATACTTAGCGTGACGGGGTGCAAGGAACCCGTCGACCCCAAGGCGGAGATCGAGGCGGGGATCCTGTACCGCGAGGTTACGCGGACCGTGCCGGGGCTTTCTATCGTCTACAAGACCGCCGAAACGGTGTGGGTGGGCTACGAGTTTAACGGCAGCCAGGATCCCGCTACCGCGCCGTTGGTGGTGGACTATCCGTACGGTGATAGTTCTTCCTGGGAACTCCGTACCATGAACGGGAAGACTTACTACGCCAGGATCGTGAACAAGAGCGCGGCTCCTGCTGCGACGGCGTTGGTATTCGAGGAGAAGTACCGGATCGCCCAGGGCCTGACCGAAGCGACAATTTCGACTACGTCGGAGGATACGACTTATACAGCACCCTATGTCGTTGCAGTGGAGGAAACGGTCACCCTGGACTATGCAACCCGGAGCATTCAGATCAAGGAGAGCGATTTCCTGACCAACGCGCCCGCGGGAAAAACACCCGTTAATGGCGGCTGGCTTGTCAAGCGGACGGTACCGGCTCTCGTCATCATTCCCGGAAGCGCCACGGAAAACAGTGTCCTCGTGGGTTACGAGGTGCCGGCAGACCAAGACCCCGAAACGGCGATTACGGAGTCCACTTGGAAGGTTAACAGTAGTTCTTCAACAGGCACCACCTACTATGACAAGGGCAGACTGGATGACGACAACGATGACAAGACCTACCGGGCTGTCCAGGTGACTGCTTCCGGAAGTGTTGTGTATGCCACCTTTGCGAGCGAGTACACACTGTCGGCTGCCGGTACAACAAGCGGTACGGCCAACACGACGGTGACACTGGCGGTGCCCAAGACGGCCTTTGCGACGACAGCGAGCACGATTCGCGCGGTGACCTCGGGGGATGTGAAGGTGTATTCCGGCCCTGTCAAGGTGCAGAACGGGAGCACTTGGACGGATCTCTCCGCGGAGCAGCGGCGGATTGATGTGGCGCTGCCCCTCGACAACAGCGCTGTGCAGTATGTGAAGTACCGGTATAAGTATGCCGGGGACACCGGTTGGGCGTATCCTTCTAATGTTAGCGATATCATTACGGACCGCTTTGCGTATCAAAACGGAACCACCGACAACAACCATCTGGGCCTCAAGACGGCACAGGTGTCTTTCAACGCAGCAGCCGTCAGATACAAACTGACGGCAACCGCTGACATTAAAACGGACTACTCCAATGTGTCGTACGATGGTTCTACTATCGGGACATTCCAGGTCCGCAGCAACGAGTATCCATCCCAGCAATACGCCGATGGTTATGTCACCGTGGGCGGCAATATCAACACCAAGCCTGTGTGGCAGAGGTACGACAATAAGTATGTGGACCTCAGAGGGACCGAGTATGAGGCAGCTGCGGTCACTGTAGGTCGGACTTCCATCGGCTACGCCGTGCCTATCACCATCATCGGGAGCGGCGTTAATGCTTATGTACCCGTGGAAGTCGATACATCCTACTACGAATTTCCCACCACGGTGGAACTGAAGTACGCCACTGACAACAACAGCCACACGCTTGAGACTTCGTCTACCGGCGCTGACGGATATTCGGTGACGCTGAGCGCGTACGAAGCGCCCGTGCCGTCCACTCCGGGCTTCAGCATCGCCGGCAATTAGGCAGGCAGGATAGGGGGAGAGGGCGAGACTCCGCGCTCAAGGCGCGGAGTGACGAGCATCTTTCGTGACCCCCCAAAGGGGGACAATCTTCGCATCCTCCCCAAGGGGGAGGATGGCATCTTTCGTGCCCCCCCCTACCCCCCCAAAGGGGGGGATGAGCCGTCACCCGCCTCCACCCCGCGCCCTCGCATCACGCCCCCACTCCCCACCCACCTCCTAAACTTGTCCCATATCTTTAGCCCACTCTGAAGAAACAGGATTTTAAGAATTTAACCGCGAATTATGCTAATGAACGCGAATTTTATTAAGAGTAATATTCGCGTAAATTCGTGT
>JAISTO010000206.1 GCA_031272575.1 Treponema sp.
ACAAGGTACTTGTCCCGCAGCATGGCGAGGAAGCGGATGTAGACGCGGTAATTGGTGGACGCGTCCACCTCGTCGATCATCAGGACTATCCTGCGGCCCGCGCAAACTTTGTCGAGATGCTTGCGGAGGAGTGGGATATCGGTAACTTCCGGGTCCACCCACTTTTTGATGTAGTCCATGTCGTCCACCAACCGCGAGCGTTCCAGGCGGAACTGGATTTCGGACATGAACATTTTGCAGAATTGCGCCTCGTCGTCGAAGACCGCATCCCCCACGCCCTCGAAACTGATACTGATGACGAGGTAGTCCGCTGCCAGAGCGCGGCGGAGCGCGAGCAGGGTCGTGGTCTTGCCGTACTGCCGCGCCCGGTTGATCGTGAAGTAGAGGCCCTGGTCGACCATCTCCCTGATCTGGGCGATCTTGGGGGAAATATCGACCATATAGTGCTGTTCCGGCACACAGAGGCCTGTGTAGTTAAAGCGCCGTTTCATACCCGCGTCTACTCCATGCAGCCCGCAAGCAGGCCGTCCAGTTTGTAGCCGGACGCCGCCTCGGCTTCCTTGAACGCGCGGTAGACACCCTCTACCACGGGCAGTTGCTCCGGCCCAAAAGCGAGCGCGGCGAAGAACGCGCCGTAGAAAAGCGCCTCCTCGAAGTTTTCCTTGTTGAACCAGGTCTGCTCCTCGAAGCGGTTCACGCCCAGGATAAGGCGGAGGTCGTCTTCATGGTAGTTGTCCGCGAGGAGGGACGCGGCCAGGGCCTTGCCGCTGGCCGTGCCTTTGCCTGCGCTCTGCGCGGCGCTCTGCGCGGCGCTCTGCGCGGCAACCGGCGGCAGCCGCCGCAGGAGCGCCTTGACGGTCTCGGCCGCGAGCCAGGCCTGGTGCCCGGAGGCACCGAGTGCCTCGAGGCGCTCCCGCAGTTTGCGGTCGAAGCGCCAGTGGTCGAGCAGGGCCTCGGCCTCCGCGCCAGAGGCGTCTTTGCCCGCCAGGGTTCTGAGCAGGGAAAGGACGCCGCAGCCCAGGGCCGCGTTGGCGGCGAGCGGACCCGCGGCGAGGCGGCTCTGCAAATCCGCCGCGAAACTTGCGGGGGCGCTGGTTTTGGCGGCGGGGGCCTTGGGGGGCTTTGCCGCGTCCACTATGCGGAAGAGGCGGTCGAGGTACGCGGCAAACTCCTTCCAGAGCACGGCCTCCTTCACCGCGGGGGGGGCTTTTGCGTCATCCTTCCCCGCGGGCTTAAAGGGATCGTAGCGGCCCCCCGCGCCTGACAGGTACTCGGCGGCGGCCGCGGCGAACGCGGCGAAGGGCTCCTTGAGGGACTCGATGAACGCGGCCCGCTCCGCGTGGAGCGCGGCTTTTTGCGTCCCGGGGGCCGGGCTCAAGAGGCCCGCGAGACTTTCCACCCGGTCCTGCATGAGCAGTTCCTTGAAGGGGCCGTAGAGCCCGCCCAGGAAGATGTCGAGCACCGCGTCGTCGAGGTTGGGGACGCCCCGGCCGTTCAACTCGTGGTTGAGGCGCGCCCAGCGCGAGGCCCAGCAGCCCGCGCCCGCGCCCGCCGCGTCTTCCACCTCGTGGATGTCGAGGAAGACCTGCGCCTCGTAGCCCCCCAGGGACACGAAAAAGCCCCGCTCCGCGATCTCTTTTGACGAGCGGATGTACCAGAGCCCGGAGCGCTGCTCCCGCATAAGCACGAAGCGGCGATCTTCCGCCCTAAGCCCCAGGGCCTCGCAGAGGCTGTCCTGGCGGGCGCCGCCGCTCTTCTGCGGGACCGGCACCGCACTCTGGCGGATCCAGCCTGCGGCCTGGGTGTACGCGTTGTTGTAAAACACGAGCGCCCGCTCGGCCCCCGCGCGGTTCGTGTAGGCGAAGACGTTCTCGTTGATCGTGCCGTCCGTCCCGCGGAGGTCGTAGAGGAAGAAGTCCGCGCTCCCCGCGAAGAGGTAGCGCTTTTTCATCAGGGGGAAAATTTCCCGCTCGTGGCGCTCTATCAGAGCCTGGTCGGGCTTTTCCTCGCGGTACGAGCGGCGGTACTCCATGCCGTACTTTTCCTCGAAGCCCTCGATCTGGCCGTGCCCGAACATCGGCAGCCCCGGCATGGTCACCAGGAGCGTCGCAATGCCGAAGTATTTGTCACCCTTGCCGAACTGCACGGCCGCGGTCTCCTCGTCCGGGTTGTTCATAAAGTTGACAAAGCGCTTCAGGATTTCCGGATCGAACTCGAGGGTGTTTTTGATCGTGGCCCGGTATTTGCCGTTTTCCTCCATTTTTAGCATATTCATAAACGCTGAATTGTACACGCGGTGCATACCGAGTGTGCGGACGAAGTAGCCTTCCATCATCCAGAAGGCCTCGGCCAGGAGGAGCGTGTTCGGCGCTTCCTGCGCGCAGCGGTCCACCACCTCGCGCCAGAACTCGTTGGGGAGCAGCCGGTTGAACTCGTCGTTGCTGAGCGCGTGTTCCGCGCGGCTCGCGATGTCCCCGCCCCGGCCCGGCTCCGGGTACCAGAGCCGCTGTATGTGCCGCTTTGCCAGGGTCATCGCCGCGTCGAAGCGCACGATCGGGAACTGCTGGCACACCCCAATGATCGTGCGGATCACCGCCTCGCGGGCCTCGGGGTTGAGGAAGTCGATCTGCGCGGTGTCGTTCCACGGCATCGAGGTGCCGTCATTCCCATGGTAGATGTAGCGGGTGCCGCCGGTGCGATTGTCGATCCGCTTGAACACGACCGCCGCGTCACTGTGGTTGAAGTAGTGCTCTTCGATTTGGACGGTAATGTCGTCCCGGCCGGAGAGGTTGCCGCAGTTGTAGTTGTACGCGGGGAAGGGCGGGTAGGGCAGTTGGAGGAAGCGGTCAGGGTGTTCCACGACCCAGCGGCTGTCGATGCCGGTGTGGTTGGGCACCATATCCGAGCCCAGGCGTATGCCGCGCACACGGCAGCGCTCGCGGAGGCTGCTTAGCGCCTCCCAGCCCCCCAGTTCCGCGGCGATGTCGTAATCGTAGAGGCTGTAGGCGCTCGCCGCGGCCTCCGGATTGCCCATCCACTGCTTGATAAGGCGGCTCGCGTTGCTCCGCTCCCAGAGCCCGATAAGCCAGAGGCCGGTGAAGCCCCGGCGCGCGAGGGTATCCAGTTCCTCGTCAGGGATCTGATCGAGGCGGCGTATGTCGCGGCGGTATTTCTGCGTGAGTTGATAGAGCCACACGAGCGTACTCTTCGCCATAAGGACGGTCTTGGGCATCCAGTCCTGATCCGGGCTGAAGCGCTCGTACTCGTGCTCGAGCCCGTCGTACACGAGGGCCTGCACCGGGCCGGGCCCGGAGAACGAGGGCTTTTCCTCCTCTTTGATAACATCGAGGCTCGTGAGGAGCCGGCCTATGTACTTGCCGATTAAAAGCCCCCAGTGGCGGCGCATATACTCCAGTTGCCCGGCAAGCGAGTCCGGGCAGGCCAGCGCGGGCGCGCGGAGCAGGTCCCAGAGGTTCATGCCATCCGGCCCGAAGGGGGGGAGTTCCGCAAAGTACGCGCGCAGTTCCTCGATGGCCTGGGGGTAGACCGTTTCCGAGGCCAGATCGTCATCTTTAAAGAGAAACAGGAACGGTTTGAACGCGGGGTTCAGATTCGCGAGCGCCAGGAGGAGCAGTTCCTCGAGGCTGAGGGATGCGTTGCTGGCGCCCGCCTCGCTCCCTTCGAGGTAGCCTGTGACCGTCGCGCGCCCCGCGTAGACGGCCCTGGGGGGGAAGCCGGCGCAAAAGTGTTCGAGCATGGCGCCGGTTTTTTGGGTGGATAGTTGCGCCGTGAGGCGGGCGAGCCCCGCTTCAAAGAGGTCGGGCTGTACCTGCTCGCGGTACAGTTGCACCATGTAGTGCAGGATTTCGTCGATGAGGCCCATCGCGTTCAACTGCCCGGCCTTGACGACCCGTTCCGGGTGCAGCGCGGGGTTCACCTTCGCGTTGAGTTGCGCGCTGAGCGCGCGCACCTGCTTGAAATCCGCAAGGATAACATTGCCTTGCAGCGAGAAGAGCCCCTCTTCCAGCCCGTTTTCTTCCCGCACCTCCCGCCGGATATGGAACTCCATTACCGGGTAATCCCGCGTTTCGCGGTGCCGCGGCGCGCCCTGCCCTTCGAACCGCGTCAAAGTGATAGTGAGTGTTTGCATGGTACCGTCCTTTTCAAAGTTAGTATAGCGTATGCGGGGATTTTTGGCAAGGGGGGTGAATAGGGAGTGGGGAGTGGGGGGCGAGGTGCCCTGCTCCCCCCCAAACGGCCTCTTGACAAAAAAGCACAAATACTGCACACTGTTTTTTGTCAGGTAGGAAGCTTTGAGAGGGCGCGTGGTTGTAGGTTCGCCTTCAGACCCGTAAAACCGCCGGAGGGTAACCGAAGGATGTTGGTGCTCATTGCGCTCCTACCTGACTTTTTTCACTTGATACAGAACGCCGGGGCCACCCCGCCCGCAGTGTTAGTATTGTCATTGCTGATACTTCCGTTGGTTCCTGCAGCGACAAAACCCTAGGCCGGGCTTGTGGTGTTCGAAATGATGTAGGGGCTGGCCGTCCACCAGGTACGGGAAGCATTATCGCTCGCATACTTTATCCGCTGCGTGTCCCCGCCGTAGTATTCCAGTCGCGCCTGATGGGCGGCATCTTCAAAGTAGGCCGCTGACGTGTTCCCGAACAACTCGTAATAAGTGGGCAGCCAGAGTTTGTCCGCAGCCTGAACAATCGCGTTTGAGACGGTGCTTACATAGCGGGCGGGCGCGTAGATCAGGCTCTCGGGAACCCCCGCGCTGAGGAGGCCGGCGAGGAAATTGCCCGAACCGGCAGCCCCTGGCACCGGAACAAGATACTGCCGCATCTCGCTCCCGAAGTACCCATTCGGGGCATCATAAGACGCTTCCATCCGGCGCGCCGCGGGGATGTTCTGAAACTGAAACACCAGGTGGGGCGTACTGTCGTTGGCCGTTTCAATATAGGCGCCCTTGCCGGAACGGAACGAGTTTTTCCCCACCACGATGAGCCTGAGCAGCCTGCCGTGGGACGGCAACCTGGTATTCGAGGGGATGTCGACAGCGCCGCTGCCGTCACCGTAGGCCGCAACCGAGAGGGCAGGCAGGTCAAGCCAGTCGCCCGGTTGGATTTCCACGGCATCGGGGACAAGGGCAAGGTAGTCGTGCACGGCGTTGAACAGATCGGCCACCTGGCTGGGGTGGGGGCTGTAGGAGTCACTCGAATTGTCGTAGGTTTTGAAGAACCGCTCCGCGAGACTGCCGGGCTCGGTCTTCTTTGTGGGCAATACTTCGATTTCAAGCCTCGATTTTTCTGTTCCTCCCGATCCCCTTACGGACACGTAGTAGGTTTTTGGTACAAGATAGCCGCTCAGGGTGGACAGGGTAAGGGCGGCTCCGCTGACACTCGCGCTCACACCAGCAAGCGGCTGCCCACCGTTTGCCTTGTCGTAGACATCCGAAGTTATGCCGTTTATGCCGAACAGGGGAAAACTGACGCTCTTTGAGCCCGCGTCCGCCTTGTAAGCTTTGTAAGGATCATCATATATGATGACATCCGCAAATCCGCTATTGAGAGACGCGGTTTTATGCCCCTTTACCTTCTCGTTGCTATTGATGACCTCCGCATAGTAACGCCACACCCCCACACCGCCGGTATAGGGTATGCAGGTAGATTTGCAGCCATCTTCTGCGACAGTGACCCTATCCTCCGCTACCTTTGTCCAGGTCTCGCGGGCAGGGTCATCACAATACCACCACTGGTAACTGATAGTCCCCCCGTCGAAGGAATGCGCCTCGACAGTGAGAGGATTAACAGCAGTGGTAATGTCTAAATAATAGGCGCCGCCATTCGGCTGTTCAATGATAACCGGCAGCGCCGCATCGTAGGCGACATACGATATAGGTTCAAGGCAGCCGCCTGACAACAATAGTACCGCGGCTCCTGATATACTAAAAAATAAGGTACGCATTAAGTACCCCTCCAATTAGCGCGGTTAAATTCGACATCCAATCCGCACCATGATGATATAGCATTATAGCAATTTTCACAGCAAATGTCAAGGGTCATGGGGAGTAGGGAGTGGGGGCGTGATGCGGGAGTGGGGGATGGCTGCGAGTAAGGGCTGCGTAATGCCTGTTGGGACTGGGGAGAGTGATGCGGAAGCGCGAGGTGGAAAGACTAAGCGCACCCGTCACTCCGCGGTTTGGGCGAGCCGTCACTCCACGGTTTGGGCGGGTCGTCACTCCGCGCCTCGAGCGCGGAGTCTGTCTCCCGAGCGATTCCGCAGGAGAGAGAGGCATCTCCTGTGCCCCCCTACCCCCCCAGAGCTAAACTTGTCCCATAACTTAGATTAAGAATTTATCCACAGATTTACACAGATAGACACAGATAATCACCGATTTTCACCAAATTAAAGACACGATTAGTAATAAAAAATCTGTGGA
>JAISTO010000115.1 GCA_031272575.1 Treponema sp.
TCGTCAAAATTCTCTAATCTTCCATATCACTCAAATCCCTTTGTGCGCCTTCTGCGCCTTTGTGGTGAAATTTGACGGCTCTCTGTGCCTCTGTGAGAGGCTAAATGTAAAATTGCTGAGTGCCCCCCCCTCCCCCTTGACCCCCGCGCCCCCTTCCCCGCTATACTCTCCCCATGACCCCGATCCAGCAGTACCGCGAAAAACTGCGCGGCATTATCGACTATGGCGGAAGCCTCAACGAAACCTCGATACGGGCGCCGTTCATCGACCTGGTGAATGCCTTCGCCGGCGGGAGAGGCCTGCTGCTCGTGCCGGAACTGGAATACACCACCAGCGAAGGGGCCGCCGTCTACCCGGACGCTACGCTGAAAGACCGCTTCCGCCTCTCCTACGGCTATTACGAGGCGAAGGATCCAAAAGATGATCTCGACCGGGAAATCGAGGACAAGACACGGAAAGGCTACCCGTTCATCAACACCATCTTTGAAAACTCCCGCACTGCCGTGCTCTACCAGAACCAGCGCGAGGTGCTGCGCATTGACATGGCAGATGACGCGGCGCTCAAAACGCTGATCACCGCGTTTGTCGATTTCAGGCGGGAGGAAATTGACGAGTTTCACGCGGCGCTTACGCAATTCAAAATCGACCTCCCTGCCCTCGTCGCATGGTGCCGGGATGAAATCGACGCGGCGAAAGAAAACGCGGTGTTTATGGAAAAGGCGGACGCGTTTTTGCGGAATTGCCGGGAAGAAATCAACCCTGATTTTTCGTTTGAGGATATCCGCGAGATTCTCGTTCAGCACATACTCACCGGAAAACTGTTTCAAGCCGTACTCTCGGATGCGGAGTTTCACCGGAAAAACAACATCGCCCATTCCATCGATAATCTCGTAGCGGTTTTTTTTACCCGCGAAAAAAGTATGCAGTTCGAGGAGGCCAACAAGCACTTTTATCATATCATCGCTATTGCGGCCGGGCAAATCATCGACCACCATGACAAACAGGAGTTTTTGAAGACCCTCTACGAGGAGTTTTACAAAGCATACAATCCGAATGAGGCCGACCGGCTCGGCGTGGTGTATACCCCCGCGCAGATAGTAGACTGTATGATCCGCGTGACAGACAGCCTGCTGGAAAAACATTTCAACACAGGGCTGGCGGAAAAAAATGTGCGCATCATCGACCCCGCCACAGGTACGGGAACCTTTGTCGCGTCCCTCATCGATTACCTTCCGCTGGAGAAACTGCGCTATAAATACACGGAGGAAATCTTTGCCAACGAGGTGCGGATACTGCCCTACTACGTTGCGTGTGTCAACATCGAGTATACCTACTGGCAGAGAACCCGCGAGTTCCGTGAGTTTCCCAACATCTGTTACACCGACACGCTGGACTCCTCGTATTACGGCGTTGACGCCAGCGGGCAGGCCGACCTCGAAGGTCTCGTTTTCGAGGAAAACCGCCGCCGCCTCAACGCGCAGAACGAGAGCGTCATTTCGGTGGTCATCGGCAACCCGCCCTACAACGCGAATCAGAAAAACTATAACGACCAGAACGCCAACCGCGCCTACCCGAAGATTGACAAGAGAATCCGCGAGACCTTCAGCGCGGCAAGTACTGCGCAGAAGAAAAAGTACGGGGATATGTATATGCGGTTTTTCCGCTGGGCATTTGATCGTCTGGATGCAAAGGCCGGCGGCATCGTGGCGTTTGTCAGCAACCGTTCCTACATTGACGCGATCTACACCGATGGCTTTCGCGCATCAGTGTGCGGCGAGTTTGATTACCTGTATGTACTTGACCTGAAAGGCGACATCCGCAAGAACCCCGCTTCCGGCGGGAATGTGTTTGGCATACTGACTGGCGTGGCGATACTGTTCGCGGTGAAACTGCCGCGGCAAAAAGCGCGGAGCGGGAAGAAGCGGGCCGCGCTTTTCTATCACACCCTGCGCGACGAGGACACGCGGGAGGATAAACTCCAGTTTTTGAATGACGTCTCGTTTGAGAGCGTCAGGTGGCAGCGTCTCTATCCCAACGCGAAGCACGACTGGCTTAATATATCTACGTCCGACTTCGACACGCTCATGCCGCTTGCAGGCGAGGGCGGCCTTTTCCATACTGTGTTCCCGGGAGTGAATACCGCACGCACTGACTGGCTGTTTGATTTCTCGAAGGAGCAGTTGATCACGAAGGTGAAATACTTCATCGAGGTCTACAACCGCGGCATCGACAAGGGCGAACCGGATTTTTCAATCAAGTGGAGTCGGGATTTGATGAACAATTTCAAGCGCAATCTGCGCGAGGAATTCGACGAGAGCAAAATCATCTTCTCGTTGTTTCGTCCCTTTGTGAAAAAGTATTTCTACGCGAGTTCCCTGCTTGCCGACAGTTTCTTTGCGCACCATGCGGCCTGCGCCTCTCTCGACAACATCTACATCGCGTATTCCGGTAAGGCGCATAACCAGCCGTTTTCCGCGCTTGCCTCGAAATACATCCCGGAACTGCACGCGATAGAAAACGCGCAGGTGCTCCCGCTCTTCATTAAAGACGCTCAAGGCAGCGCGATGCCGAATGTCCGCGGCGAGGCGCTCAAGAAATTCGCCGCGCGGTACAAGGGCGAAAAAATCACGCCGGAGGCGGTGTTCTGCTATGTCTACGCGGTGTTCAACGACCGCTCCTATGTGGAAGCATACAAGGACGACCTCCGCCGCGAAAGCCCCCGCGTCCCCCTCCGGGACGACTTCTCCCGCATGGCCGCGCTGGGCAAACGCCTGCTGGATTTGCACGTCAACTACGAAGACGCCGTGGAATATCCGCTGAAAATGAATTACAAAGAGGAGAAGAAAATCAGCACTAAACCGCGTAAAGCCGCGGCCCCCTTTCTTGATGGATTCGCCATCCCCGGCGCTGTCGAGGCCGCCCTTCGCATGGAACGCCGCACGATCGACGACGAGTCCGGTGTCAAACCGCCCGCAGGTGAAAAAAAGTTCCGCCTCGACCGCGAGGCTGGCCGCCTCGTCATCGACCACCTCACCGTGAGCGGAATCCCCGCCGCCGCCTTCGCGTACCGTTTGAGTCAGCGGAGCGCCGTGGAGTGGCTGGTAGACCAGTACAAGAGCCGCAAGGGAGACGACGCGGCAGCGGCGCGTTTCAACGCCCACGGATACGCGGACTATCGGGATGACATAGTGCGCCTTTTGAAAAAGATCGTCACCGTGTCGCTGGAAACGGAAAAACTGCGGGGGGAACTGAAAAAGTGCCATTTCCCGTAGAGATTCCGCGGTCGAGCCTAACAGCGTCATCGGCGCCCCACCCAAGCCCTCTTGACATTCCCGCCCGCCCCGCGCTAAAGTACCCCCAGAGGAATAACATGAAACGTATACTCTTTTTATGCGCGGCGGCGGCCGCGGGGCCGGGGGCCTTTGCGCAGGAGGCGGCGCAGGAGGCGGCGGCGGGCGGGTCGTTTTGGAAGTACTTCGCCGCGGCGCTTGCGGTGGGCATCTCCTGCATAGCGGGGGGGCTTGCGGTGGGGCAGATTGGGTCTGCCGCGATGGGCGCGATGAGCGAGAACCCGGAACTGTCCGGCAAGGCGCTCCCCTATGCGGGGCTTGCGGAGGGCATCTGTCTCTGGGGCTTCCTGGTCGCGCTCCTGATACTCGTGATCAACTAGTGGACTATTTCTTCATTGGGGATCAGGAACTGGCCATCGCGTTCCGGTTTGTGGGCATAGAGGGCGCGGGCGTGTCCAACGGGGCCGAGGCGCTCTCCCTGTTCAGGCGGATGACCGAAGGCTACGACGAGACCGCGGACGCGGTGCTGCCGGGCGCGGAAACCTGCCGCATCCTGATCCTCACCGAGGAGGCCGCGGACTGGCTCGGCGACACCCTGGTGTCCTGGCAACTATCCGGTCAATACCCCCTGGTAGTAGAAGTCCCCGGCATGATGGGCCGTCTGCCGGGCCGCAAGACCCTGGTCGACTCCATCCGCGAGGCCGTCGGGATACAAGTATAGGAGGATGACGGCGGAACTGGCGCCGGGAAGGGGCTGTGCCCCAGTCCCCAGTCCCAAGTCCCAAGACATGGAAGAACTACAATCATCCGAAGTGCTCGACCGGGAGATCCTCGAGGACGCCCGGAAGAAGGCATTCACCATACTGAAGGGGGCCGACGACGCGGCAGCCGCGGCGGAAGCGGCCTGGAAGAAGCGCACGGGAAAGGAACTGGAGGCGCTTAAGGTCACGTATGCGGCCCGCCTCGACGCGGCGCGCTCCGAGATCATGGCGGCGCTCCCCCTGGACGAGCGCCGGCTCCGCTCGGAGTGGGCGCAGCGGCTGCTCACGCAGGCCATGCAGACCTTTCTCGCGTCCCTGAGCCGCGAGCGCCTCCTGGCGATACTGGGCGCGGAACTGCGGCGCTGCCTCGCCGCGCTGGACGCGAAGGCCATCTCCGACGCGCGGGCGCTTGCGCGGGGGCTCTCCGAAACCGAGGCAAAGGCCCTGCTCATTCAGACGGAGTACCTGGCGGGCCTGTCTATCCCCATCAACTTAAATGATGACGACTTTACCCACGGCGGGCGCTTCCCCGGCCTCTGCATAACGAGCCCTGCCGCGCGGGTAACGGTGTCGGTCGACGGGGCCGCGGAGACCCTGCTCGAGGAGCGGCGTGCGGAACTGGCCGCGGCGCTGCTGGGGGAGGAGGCGCTGAATGATTAGCGGGACAGTGCACCGCATATCCGGCCCCATCGTGCGGGCCTCGGGGCTGGGCAAGGCCGGGCTCTTCGATGTGGTCGAGGTGGGAAAGGAGCGCCTCACCGGCGAGATCGTGCGCCTCGAGGCGGACGAGGCGGTCATCCAGGTCTACGAGGATGACACCGGCCTCTGCCTCGGGGCGGATGCCGTGTCGACAGGGCGGCCGCTCTCGGTGCTGCTGGGGCCCGGGCTGGTGGGCACCATTTACGATGGTATACAGCGCCCCCTGGAGACGCTCTTCAACACGAGCGGCGCCTTTATGCGGGCAGGCAGCCGGGGCGACCCGCTCGACATGCAAAAAAAGTGGCGCTTCGTCCCGGAGCCCGCCCTGGCCGCCCGCCTGGCATCCGGGGAGCAGGTCGAGGCCGTGCCGGGGCTTGTGCTTGGCTCGGTACAGGAGACCGAGAGCATAGCCTGCAAAATCATGGTGCCGCCTGACTTTAAGGGGGGGCATATCGTCAGCCTTTCAGAAGAAACTGACCTGTGCTGCGCGGACGCGGCGGCCCGGACGAGCCGCGGCGAGGATATCCCCCTTGCCCAGTGGTGGCCGGTGCGGGTGCCGCGCCCCAACGCGGGGCGGCTCGGCACGGACACGCCGCTCGTTACGGGCGAGCGGGTCATCGACGTGTTCTTCCCGCTCTCCAAGGGGGGCGCGGCCGCTATTCCCGGTGGCTTCGGCACGGGCAAGACGATGACGCAGCACGCGATCGCCAAGTGGTGCGACGCGGACGTGATCATCTATATCGGCTGCGGGGAGCGGGGCAACGAGATGACGGACGTGCTCACGGACTTCCCCCGCCTGGTGGACCCCCGCACCGGCCGCTCCCTCATGGAGCGCACGGTGCTTATCGCCAACACGAGCAATCTGCCGGTGGCCGCGCGGGAGGTGTCCATCTACACCGGCGTTACCCTGGCCGAGTTTTACCGCGACATGGGGCTGCACGTGGCCATCATGGCGGACTCGACGAGCCGCTGGGCCGAGGCCCTCCGCGAACTGTCCGGCCGCATGGAGGAGATGCCCGCGGAGGAGGGCTTCCCCGCGTACCTCCCCACCCGCCTGGCCGAGTTTTACGAGCGGGCGGGCCGCGTCAAGACGCTCTGCGGGCTGGAGGGCTCGGTCACGATTATCGGGGCCGTGTCCCCCCCGGGCGGGGATTTCTCCGAGCCGGTGACCCAGCACACGAAGCGCTTCATCCGCTGCTTCTGGGCGCTGGACCGGGACCTGGCCAACGCGCGGCACTACCCCGCGATCAGTTGGACGGACAGTTACTCGGAGTACGCGGCCGAGGTGCAGGCCTGGTGGGAGCGGGTGAACCCGCTCTGGGCCAGGTCGCGGCAGGAGGCGCTCGACTTATTGAAAAAAGAGCAACGCCTCGCCGAGATCGTCCGCCTCATAGGGCCGGACGCGCTCCCGGACGACCAGCGCCTCGTGCTCCTCACCGCCGAGATCATCAAGAACGGCTTTTTACAACAGAACTCTTTTGACGAGGTGGATATGTACTGCGTCCCGGCCAAGCAGGTGCGGCTCCTCGAACTGATCATGGAGTTTCACACCCGCGCGGAACGCTGCATCAAACTGGGCGCGCCCCTCTTCCGAATAACGAGCCTCGATTTAAAAGAGCGCCTCTCGCGCCTGAAAAGCGACGTCAAAAACGGTGATGACGCGGGCCTCGCCGCCTTCGAGCAGTCCATGCGCGGCGACCTGGACGACCTCGAGCGCGGCTACAAGACAAAAGAGACGCTGTAGGGGCTGCGCACACCGCGTCACCTGATCCGGTACACGCCCTCTTTCTCGGCTACGAGCAGGTCTTTTTGCAGCCCCTCCATTACGCGGTAGAAGTCGCCCCGCTTTTCCGTGCAGCCCAGGCTTTGCATAAGGGTCTCCGCGCTCCGGGGCCGCTCGAGCAGCGTGTTGATAATTCTCCCCCGCAGCTCGCGGCGGGAGCCCTTGAAGGGGCTCTGCGTTTTGTAGTGGGCGCTCTGGCGGTTCGGGTTTACCCGCAGTTTTTTCAGCATGGCCCCGTAATCCATCAGCGCGTAGTACCAAATGCGCGGTGAAGCGCGGTCCAGGCAGCGCGCGAGGCAGGGGAGTATTTCATCATCCTTTACAAAATTGCTATTATTGAAAAAAAAGTGAATCATTACCGCGCGGATGTTCGTTTCGATGAAGACGGCGGGCTCGTTGTACGCGAAGCAGACGATCGCGCCCGCGCTGTAAGGGCCTATGCCCGGCAGCGCGGCGAGTTCGCTCGCCGTTCGGGGGACTTCGCCGCCCTTTTGCAGCGCGATCGTTTCCGCGCAGCGCTTCAGGAAGAGGGCGCGGCGGTTGTAGCCAAGCCCGCTCCACTCGCGGAGCACCTCCTCGAGGCTCGCCTCGTGCAGGCTGCGCGGCGAGGGCCAGCGGGCCATAAAGCGCTCGTAATAGCCGCGCACACGGTCAGTCTGCGTCTGCTGGAGCATGCACTCCGACACGAGCACCCCCCAGGGGCTTACCTTGTGCCGCCACGGGAAATCCCGCCCTGCCGCATGGTAGTAATCGTAAATCTTTTCGCGAAAATCGTCAATGTTGATAGACATTATGCGCCTCTTTGTTTTTAGAGACAGCGTTTTCGTTTCAGTTCTTCAATGATGACCGCGACTATTTCCCGCGGCCGCGCGGTATCCACATTGATGATAAGGCCGGCCTGCGAGAGATCGTCGTTGTCGATGTGGTAGATGCGAAGATAGCGCTCGTGATCCTGCCGGTCGCGGTGGCTCGTGAAGGCGGCGATCTCGTCGAGACTACCCCCCTCGCGGTGGAGTATGCGCCGCGCCCGCGTTTCGTCTGAGGCCTCGAGGTAGACTTTTAAATCCGCCTCCGGCAGCATCCAGATTGCGAGACGGGAACCGAGAACGCAGCCGCCTTTTTCGCGGGCAAGAGCAACCTGGCGGCTGTCCACTTCTTTGTCCCAGTAGTCGTCTGACGCGGCGAGCGCCAGCACTTCTTTTAAAGAAATGTCTTTCTCGCTTGCCAGGTTCCTAAAGGTAAAGTTGATGAACCTGAGGCCCAGCGTTTCCGCCAAAAGCCGGCTCACCGTGGTGTTGCCGCAGCCGCTCTTGCCCGATATGGCGATTTTTAACCCCGAGGCTGCCGCTGGAGCGTCCGCTCCAGCGGCGGTCCCAACGTTCCCGGTTCCTTCCACGACTTAGGGAGCAGGGGTCTCGGCGGGTGCTTCGACGGGTGCTTCGGCAGGTGCCGCTTCTACGGGCTCCACCGGCGCTTCAGGCGCCGGGGCCTCGGGTACCGGGGCTTCTACCGCAGGCTGCGCTTCAGGCGCCGGCTCTGCTTTCTTGCCACTGCAGCCGATTGCAAACGCCGCCAACACGAGGGCGATTGCTCCATACAGAAACCATTTTTTCATGTTTTCCTCCGCGTTTAAAGTCCGCACGACTATTAAATGATATTACTATATTACTATATCCGGTGCCATATTGTCAAGTGTTTTAACAATGTTTTTATATTTTCTTTCCTCTCGCGCCCCCTTGTCATTATCAATAGAATATGATACAATGCCCCTATGAAGCATTTGCGTACCCTTGTTATCAATCCCCGCAAGGATCTGGACAAACTGAAGGCGCTCGCTTCGGCGCAGCGTATTCTGCTGATCGATATCCTGCGGGACAAAACTTTGAATATCAACGAACTGTCGGAGTCTCTCTCTCTGCCGCAGTCGTCCGTGGCAACAAATATCGGCATTCTCGAAGACGCGGGTCTGGTCAAAACCGAAAAAATGAATGCCCGCAAAGGCAACCAGAAAAAGTGCCGCACCGCGTTTGATGACATTATCATCAAATTCCCCGAAGAAGAGAATGCTGACACAAACCACATCGACGTGGAGATGCCTATCGGCATTTTTACCAACTGCGAGGTCAGCCCTCCCTGCGGCCTCTGCTCCGAGGAAAGCATCATTGGGTACCTCGACACGCCGAACGCGTTCCTCGAACCAGACAGACCCAAGGCGGGGCTCCTCTGGATGGGCTCGGGGTTTGTCGAGTACAAGTTTCCCAACAACGCCATGTACGAAAGCCGCCCCCTCGAAAAACTGGAAGTGTCCGTGGAACTTTCCTCGGAGACGCCGGGCACGAATAAAAACTGGCCCTCGGACATTACGATGTGGATAAACGGCATCGAAATCGGCGTGTGGACCTCGCCCGGGGACTTTGGTGACCGGCGGGGGGCCTTTACCCCCTCATGGTGGAAACTCGAAGGCTCCCAGTACGGGCTGCTGAAGCACTGGAGCGTCACGGGCGAGGGCAGTTTTGTTGACGGCGTCCAAATTTCTCCAATCACCCTGAAAGACCTGGATATCCAAAACCACCACTCAATCAAGGTAAGGCTCGGCGTAAAAGAAACGGCAAGGCACAAGGGGGGCATGAACATCTTCGGGCGCGGATTCGGCAACTACGGGCAGGGTATACGGCTCAGCCTCCAATTTAAGCGGGATTAGGCCGGAATTGTCGAAAATAATGCAAGAAAAAAAGAAAAAAATGCATAATTTCACTTGCTTTACCCGCAAAATGTATGGTATAGTGTAAGGAGTGACACATTTCCTGTGTCAATTTTAGAGATGGAGGAATAATGAAAAAGGTTATCCTGGCGGCGATTCTTTGCGCCGCGGCAGTGTTGCTTACGGCAGGCTGCAAATCGAAGGAGCCGCCCCGCGACAAAGAGGGCAGGCTCATCCTCAAAGTGCCCGAATGGGACGCCACCACCAATTCGTACTACGGGCAGATCATTACGGCGTTCGAGGCAGCGCACCCGGACATCAAAGTCGAGCCCATCGACATCCCCTCGAACGACTACACGCAGAAACTGGCCGTCATGCTGAACGGGGGCAGCGATGTGGACGCCTTCTGGGTAAAGGACGGGGACACGACGCGCGGGCTCTTCAGCCGCGGCCAACTGCTCGACCTCAAGCCGTTCATCGAAAGGGACGGCATCGATCTGTCGGTCTACAACGGCCTGGCCGAGCGTTACGTCATGGACGGGAAGCAGATCGCGCTTCCCGCAAGCAGCGCGAATTACGTCCTCTACTACAACAAGGACAGGTTCGACGATGCGGGCATTCCCTATCCGCCTAACGACCTCACCTGGCAGCAGTTCGAGGAACTGGCGCGCCGCCTCACGAGCGGCAGCACGGACACGCAGGACAAGATCTGGGGTGCGCACTTCCACTTCTGGCCTGCCTGTGTGCAGAACTGGGCCGTGCAGGACGGCCAGCACACGATCGTCGAAACCGACTACTCCTTCATGAAGCCCTATTACGAGATGGTACTCCGCATGCAGAACGATGGCATCACGCAGAAGTTCGCCTCCCTGAAGCAGGCAAACATTGCCTATACCAACGCGTTTTTGAGCAGCAAGTTCAACGTTGCCATGCTCCCCATGGGCTTCTGGTTCGCGCCCACCATTATCGACCGCATAAAGCGGGGCGAGACCGAGCCGTTCAACTGGGGCATGGCGCAGCTGCCGCACCCCGAAGGCGTTCCCGCGGGCTGGACGGTCGGCTCCGTCACCCCCATCGCCATCAGCGCGCGCTCACGGAGCAAGGAAGCGGCCTGGGAGTTCGTCAAGTTCGTTACGAGCGAAGAGGGCGCGCGCATTTACGCGGCGAACGGCGCGTACCCCTGCCGCATGAACGACGAGTTGCTGCAGGTCCTCGCGTCCGTCGCCGGTATGCCCGAAGGCACCGCCGAGGCGATCAAAACGACGAACATCGTCTTCGACCGCCCCATGGTGGATTCCGTCGCGGAGATAAACCAGATGCTCGATCAAGAGCATGGCCGTATCATGCTCGGCGAAATCACCATCGATCAGGGGCTTGCCGCTATGGCGACACGCGCTCAGGAAATATTGAACCAATAACGGAGGCACTATGAAGAAGCCGCTCAACGAGCCGAAATTGACCACCCGCAACACGATTGTGGGGCTGTCTTTCGTGGCGCCGAACTTCATCGGGTTTTCCATATTCGTACTGGCGCCGGTTATCTACTCGTTGCTCCTCTGCTTTACGCGGTGGAACGGGAGCATCGCCACGATGAAATTCGTCGGGCTTGAAAACTTTATCCGCGTGTTTAAGGACACGCAGTTCGGCAGGGCGATGCTGCTCACGGTCGTGTACGCGGTGTTTGTCGTGGCGCTCACCACCTTCGCGGCTCTCGGCCTCGCGGTGCTGCTCAACCGGCAGATCAAGGCCAAGGGCTTCTTCCGCACCGCGATCTTCTTCCCCTACGTGGCAAGCGTCGTGTCCATCGCGGTCGTGTGGAAACTGCTCTTCATGGCGGAACCCGCGGGGCCGATCAACTCGCTGCTCAAAGCGATCGGCATAGCGCGCCCTCCCGAGTGGTTCACCTCGAGCAGGTGGGCGCTCTGGGGGGTCATCATCGTGTCGGTGTGGCGCGGCATGGGCTACTACATGATCGTCTACCTCGCCGCGCTGCAGGATATACCCCGCGAATTGAAAGAAGCCGCGTCCATCGACGGGGCGACGGGGCTGCAGTACTTCTGGCGCATCGCGTTCCCGCACATACTGCCGGCCACCTTCTTCGTCGTCCTTATGTTGACCATGGGCAGCTTCAAGTCCTTCGACCTGATCTACGCCCTTACGGAGGGGGGCCCGGGAAACGCCACCAGTGTTATCAGCCTGTATATCTACAACAACTTCATGGCGTTTAACAGCGGGAGCAGCATTGCGGTCGGCAAAATGAGCGCCGCGGCGATGATGCTCTTCCTTATGGTGGCGGCGATCACCTTTTTCCAGTTCCGTATGGAAAAGAAACTGTCCGCGTAAAGGAGCACGCTATGATAGAAAAGAAAAACCCGGTCGCCCTCACGTGCGTCTACATACTCCTGGCGGTCATTACCGCCATTACGCTTTTGCCGTTCATCTGGATGGTGCTGGCGTCGTTCAAGAACGACGCGGACGTCTTCGCGCTTCCCAAAACCGCGGGCATTATCGGCGTCTTCCGCAGTTGGGTGCCCGACCAATGGATCTTCCCCAACTACCTCAAGTTCTGGACGAAGATCACCTGGGGCACCTCGGACGCCATTTCCATTCCGCCCTTTGTCATCTTCATCTTGAATTCGTTCAAACTGTCCCTGCTGGTCACGGTCGTGCAGGTGATCACCTCCAGTTTCGCGGCCTACGGCTTCGCCAAGTGCCGCTTCCATGGCCGCAACACGCTCTTCTTCATGTATGTGGCAACCATCGCAATCCCCTGGCAGGTCTACATGCTGCCCCAGTTCATGGAACTCACCAAGATGGGCTTAACTGACACGCACATCGGCTACATACTGCTGCAAAGTTTCACCGCGTTCGGCGTCTTCCTGGTGCGGCAGTTCTACCTCGGCATCCCGGACGAACTTCTGGACGCGGCCCGCATCGACGGCCTCAACGAGTACGGCACCTACTTCCGCATCGTGCTGCCCCTCTCGAAGCCGGTCCTCGCCACCCTCGTCATCATGAGTTTCGTCGGCATCTGGAACGACTTCATGGGCCCGCTCATCTACTTCAACTCCACGATGAACAAGACGATCCCGCTCGGCATCCGTATGTTCCTCGGCCAGTACGCCACCGACTACGGCCTCATGATGGCCGCATCGGTCATCTCGCTGCTGCCGGTCTTCGTCGTCTTCCTCGCGTTCCAGCGCTTCTTTGTGCAGGGCATCGCGACAAGCGGCCTGAAGGGGTGAGTAGGGAGCGAAGTCCCTCCTCCCCCCTCTGGGGGGGTAGGGGGGGCACGAAAGAAGCCATCCTCCCCGCAAGGGGAGGATGCGTCAAAAATCCCCCGCAGGGGGTAGGGGGCTCCAACGAGGAAGGTTTTGTTATGACGATACTGTTGCACACAAAAAGCGCGGGCGCCAAGGCCCCCGCTTCTTCTCGCCCCGCAATTGGTGCGGCCGATACGCATGCTGTACGCGCTCATGCGCCCGCGCCGCGCACGAGACTCCAGCAGAAAACCCTTTCTGCCCCCCCCCCCGTGGTGTAAATTTTTCTGCTTTTTCCGCAGGTACATTTTTTCTTAAAAAAGGCCATGCGGCGCGAAGCAGCGCTCTCTGCGCCGCCGTCACTGGCCGCTTCCGTACCCCCTCCCTACCCTCCCCAGAGAGGAGGAGTACGGCATCGCTTTCAATTCCCAAACACACGGCGAAACCTGAAAGATGGTCGAGGGCGTCATTCGCCTTCCGTCGTATAGGGCGCCCACTTTTAAGTGGGCGCCCGAATATTTTGCTGGCGGGGAAGACCGCCAAGGAGGAAAAAAACAACTGTCGGCCGGCTGTCAGCCGGGGATCAATCTTAAAAAAAGGAGGTAACTCTACATGGCAAAAGAACTGGATAAAGCAACAGACTCATATTTTGACGGCGGCGTACTGCAATTGATTGGCTGGAGCATTTTGGGCAGTCTGGTGACATTTTGTACCTTGTTCATCTGCTTTCCTGTGGCGGTGTGCTGGAATTATCGTTGGCAAATTAATCATACCGTGGTCAATGGCCGCCGCCTGAAATTCAATGGCAAAGCAGGAAGTTTACTCGGTCATTGGATTCTCTGGGAACTGCTGATCATCATTACGTTTGGTATTTTCGGCTTGTGGGTCCCGGTCAAGATCGAAAAGTGGAAAGCGCGCAACACCACCTTTGCGGATGCATAAAATGCGGAGGACTGCGAAGGCGCGAAGGTACTCACCGGCGTCATTCGCAGTGCCTGACACGAATCCTTTCTCACGACTCCTTGTCGTGAGAAAGGATTCGTGTTGAAAAGAGGCCTGTTAGGATAAAGCGGCGCCTATCCCCCCTTGCCCTCTTTCGCGCTTTGCGCTATACTCAAAATATGTTGACCCTTGAACGAACCATTGACATTCCCGCAAGCCGGGAAGTGCGCTTTGTGGCGCCCAAAAATGTGCCCACTGGCATAGTGAGTATTCGCGTGGTGTTCCAACCGCTGGACGCGCCGGAAAGCGAGGCTCCGCCCGCGAAGCCTCCCTACACCCCCAAACCGTTCCCCACGCTTGAGGAACTGAAGGCCGAATCTCATCGGAAGTACCAGGAGCGGTTCAAAGAAGGTCGTGATGCCTTTGAAGAGCTCTATGGCTGTATGCCCGGCGCTTACTACGGCGATGGCGTCAAATTCCAACGGGAGCTGCGCGATGAATGGCCTGATTGATGACAAAGCCGTGCTGGACTCATGCACCTGCATGAATGTTCTCAACAAGAAACTGTCCGCGCTGCCTAAGATGGAGTGTTTTATCAGTGTGGTGACTCGCATGGAACTGTACGCCAAGCCCGACCTGACGGCTGCTGAGAGCACCCAAATTGACCAACTCCTGTCAGGCATTACCGTCATACCGCTGGATGACACCATAGAGCGCACGGCGACCGCGGTCCGGCGTTTCGGCAAGCCGCGCCCGAATCTGCCGGACGCGATTGTCGCCGCCACCGCGGTGGTGCTGGACGCGCCGCTCATTACGCAGGATGATGCCATGCTCAAACTGCAATTCCCCGGTGTCCGGTCCCGGCTGCCCTGAAGCCCCGCGGTTCGCCCCCGTCATTCCGAGGCGTGGAGTGACGGCGTCTTTTCAACATGCGGCTTGCCCTCTTAATCGCCCCCCTTGACAAAACGCCCGCTATCCATTAGTATACCAGTATGGACATGACAGGCATCAGCGACGGGGATTTCGAACGGTACCGGCGGCTGATATACGACGAGAGCGGTATACACTTTACCGCGCTGAATCGGGCTATTCTCGAAAGCAGGCTGAAGGAGCGGCTGCGGGAACGGGAGGGGGAGACGGCGCTATCCTATTTCGAAAAACTCAGATCTGACAAAGGGGAACTGCGGGACTTTCTCGATTCAATCACCACGAACCTTACCCGCTTTTTCCGCAACCAGGCGCATTTCGACGCATTGGAGAAATTTGTTATCCCCGCATTGATCGATGTCAAAAAGAACGAAGGGAACTATCACATAAAAATATGGAGCGCCGGATGCGCTACCGGCGAGGAACCGTACACGATCGCGATGCTGCTTGCGGGCCTGCTCAGCCCCCCCTGGAATTTTTCTATTATCGCAAGCGACTTAAGTCTGCAGTGCTTAATGAAAGCGAAAGAAGGCTTCTATGCTGACGCGCATATGAGCGGTGTGCCGGAAACGACTCTGCGCAAATATTTCGACCGGGCCGAGGGCGGCTGGAAAATTCACCGCGATATTATGGCGAAGGTCCGCTTTGATTATCACAACTTAAAAAACGACCCGGGGTTCAACAATATTGATATTGTGTTTTGCCGGAATGTGCTGATCTATTTTGACGAGGCCGCGCAGCGGGCGGTGATCGAGCGTTTCTGGAACGCGATGGCAAAAAAATCATTTTTGTTTATCGGGCACTCGGAGTCCCTCTTCGGGATGCGCACGAATTTCACCTTTGTGAAAACGCCCTTTGCGACTCTGTACAAAAAATGGGTATGATATGACGGATGCCATTTCAGTATTGATAGTTGACGATTCCGCCCTTATGCGGAATCTGATCGGCCGCATGGTCGAAGAGACCCCGGGGCTCGTTGTGGCGGACAAGGCGATGAACGGCCTTTTCGCGCTGCAAAAAATTTCCCGCGCGCCGCCTGACGTGATCGTGCTCGATCTCGAAATGCCGGACATGAACGGGATAGCGTTTCTGAAAGAGCGGCGCCGCCTCGCGCTGGACATCCCGGTGGTGATACTCTCGTCCATTGCGGAACGGGGCGCGGCGGTGACGATGGAGGCGCTCGCGCTCGGGGCAAGCGACTTTATCCAAAAGCCCTCCGGCGCCGTCTCCGAGGACCTGCGCCAGGTGCGGGACCTCCTCGTGGGGATGCTCCTCGGCTACGGGGGGGCCTATCGCAGGCGGCAGGGCCGAAAGCCGCCGTCTGCCGCCCTGGTTCAGGCGCCCCCGCCGGGCGCGGGCGGGGACCTCCTCGCGCACTGCAAACTGAGCGCGAGCCCGCGCCTGGGGCAGGGAAAGCCGCCCCCGCGGCTGCGGAGCCCCGGGGCCGTGGAAATCATCGCGATAGGGGTATCGACCGGCGGGCCGGAGGTGCTCAGAACGGTCTTCGCGGGGCTGGACGCGGCGCTCAGGACGCCGATCGTCGTGGTGCAGCACATGCCCGCCGGCTTCACCGCGGAGTTCGCGCGGAGCCTGGACCGTATCTGCCCCCTCACGGTGAAGGAGGCGGAGGATGGGGACCCGCTCCTCCCGGGGCGCATCCTCATTGCGCAGGGGAACAAGCACCTCGAGGTGGAGCGGAAGGCCCTCTCTCAGGCGGCGCGTCTCACTGAGGCCCCGCCGGTCTCGGGGCACCGGCCCTCCGTGGACGTGCTCTTCGCTTCGGTGGCCAAAACCTTTCAGAACCATGCCCTGGGTGTGATCATGACCGGCATGGGACGGGACGGCGCGGCGGAACTGGGGACGATCTACCGCGAGGGCGGCATCACCCTGGGGCAGGACGAGGCGAGCGCGGTCGTGTACGGGATGCCCCGCGCGGCCTGGGAGTTAGGCCATGTGATGGAACAGGTGAGCCTCGAGGCCATGGCGCAGCGTATCTGCGCGCTGGCGCGTGGGGGGCAAGGCGCGGGGTGACGGGCGCGTGTCATTCCGCGGCTTGGAAACGGGACCGAGCAGCTTCGCTGCGTCAGTTCGTAGAACTGCGTGCGCGTTCAACGCGCCCCCCTCTCCCCCGCGGAATCTCACTCGCCCGCGCGCTCCGAGTCCCAGACAAGGGCCTTGCGGTAGAGCCAGTAGAGTGCGCTGGACAGGGTGTTGAGGGCGCTCGCGATGTCGGCGCGGCCTGTGGGGAGCGCGGCGAGTTCGGTCTGGCGGACCCGTGCGCGGAGCAGGTTGAGGCGGAGCGCCACAGGCCCCGCGTCCGCGCCGGGCGGGGCGTGGGCGGCGCCGAACGTTTTTTCGGGGTGGTGAATCTCGGCGCGGATGGCCTCCGGCGCGAGGCCGAAGAGCGTGAAGGGCGCGAGGGGCTTTTCGCTTAGTTCCGCGCCGAGGATCGCCATAAGCAAGCGTCCTGCCTCGGAGAGGGAGTCCGCGAAAAAGTGCCCCGCCTCGCCCCCCTGGCCGCGGCAGAGGGCCTCGGCCTCGAGGAACTCAGCGGCCAGGAGATCGAGCGCCCCCCGCAGCGCGATGCGGGGGTGGGCCTTGGACACGAAGGCGCCATTCCCCAGGGCCGTCAAAAAATCACGCTTAATCACGTTTGTGTGTGTAGGTGTTCGCAAATTCAAAGCGTATCTGCATGCCGTAGTCACTGTCCGAGACCGCGAACCCTATCACCTTATACGAAGACCCCAGCGCGTAATTCCGCTGTTTTTCGAGGAGGTAGATGACGGCCTCCCGCGCGTTGGGGAAACTGCCATTGATGACGGCCTCGCCCGCGCTGCCGCTCCACTCGCCGTAGCGGGACAGCCGGTCGCTCATGCTGCCTGAGTGGTCGGCCGCGGAAAGGCAAAGCCCGCGGGCCAGGAGAAAAGGGGCCGCGGCACGCGAGGACTTGACGGCGGCCGCATCCTGACCGGTCATATACTGCTCCGCGTAACGGTACGGGTTGCTGCGGGCCTTGTTCAGTTCGAGCAGCAGGTCTTTTTCGAAGCCGGAGAGGTAATCCGCGTTGGCGGCGCCGTCCAGCGCCTCCCAGCCGGCCCAGTCCTGCGCGAGCCGCTTCGAGAGGAGCGCGGTCTTGAACGCCTCGGCCTCCGCCGCCTCCGCCGCGTTGCCGGCGGTGACATACCTTTCAGAGAAGTCGATCACGCACATTATCCCGTAGCCTTTGTGCGGCCCGATCGCGGCGCCCACGTAGCGGTAATCCGGCGAGAGGTTGTTTGTGCGATGCCCCCGCCCCGGCACCCCGTCGTCGATGAACAACTGCGCGACGATCTCCTCGCCCGTGTAGGTGCCGTAGGCGATGTTTTCGCCGCAGCCCCCGGTGCCGTAACGGTTGACCCGTTTCGAAGGGTCGCTCCCGTCGCGGCCGTAGTGTCCGGTCTGGTTCGTCCGCCCCTGATCCCACACATGGTCGCGCGCCCCCAGAGAGAGGCCCTCCCGCGGGTAAAGGATACCTGTCGGAGAAGCGGCCCGAAGCACACGGACGCACTCGTTCACCGCGGAGACCCCCTCGCTCGTCCGTATCGGGATGTCCTGCCCGGGGGCCTGGTACAGATTGCCCTTAAACCATGCCGTCCGCGGCGCGATATACTCTTCCATGTAACGCTGCGGATTGCTCCGCGCCTTGTTCAACGCCAGGATGACGTCCTTTTCAGTTCTGGTAAGATAGGTGACATTCCGCGCGGTATCCAGCAGGCTGATATCCCAGTCTTTTGCCTGCGCCGCAATGGACATGACGCCGAAAAAAACAAGTCCCGATACAAATGCGGTGCCTTTTTTTACCATTGTAGTTCCTTTCCAATTGGATCAGTCTAGCATATCTGCAGAAAACATTCAATCGGCGGGGGCCGGATCGGCTTCGTTGATGCCCGCTTTTTTTAGCGCGCGCATGAAACCGTTGTACAGCGCCGTGCGTTTTTTCTCTTTTGCGGCTCTCATTTCCGCGGCGACCCGGGGGCCGTAGGTTTCGGCATTAAGGGTGACCAACTGCTCCGCGCAGGCGATCCGCACCGCGTCCGATGCGGAGGCGTCCGCGAAAAGCGCGGCGAGCGCGGTTTCCCCCTCGGGGCCTATGCTCCCCAGCGCGCGGATCGCCTTTTCGCGCACAGCCTGGGCCTCGTCCTTCCGGGCGCGGTAGGCCAGGAAGGGCGCGGCCTCTGCCATGCGGCGCTTGCCCGCGGCATCGGCCGCGGCGAGCCGGGTCCGGAAAAACGAGTCACGGAAGCCCTCGAGGATAGCCGCCTCGACATCCGGGCCCTCGTAGGGGTAGAGCGCCCCCACAGCCGCGGCCCGGACATTGGGGTCGTTGGACGAAACGGCCCCGGTGACCACCGCGGCCCCCTCGCCGGTAAGCGCCAGGGCCTCGAGCGCGGCAATGCGGATCCCCGCGCGCTCCTCTTCGTTAGACGCGATGTCCTCGAGAAAGGCCGCGCCCCGCTTCGAGCGGGTCTCGCCCAGCGCGCCGACCAGTTCGCGGCGGGGATCGGCCGCCAGTTCCCGGTCCTGGGCGTAGTCCAGCAGGAACTGCGCGGTCTCGTCGGCAAGGGACGTGTCCCCGGACGTGTCCCCGGACGCTGCCGCGCCGCCGGCCGGGGGGTCCTCGCGGCCCACGGCCTTGCCCAGCGCGCGGATAGCGGCCCCCTGAAACCGGGTGTCGCCGTTTTGCAGGAGGTCCTTAAGCGCCCCCAGCGCCCGCGCGCAGCGGATGCTGCCGAGGTACGAGGCCGCCGCGAGGATAGTCTCGTTCGCCTCGTCCGCCCGCTGTTCGAGCGCCTGAATCGCGCGGTCTTCGAGCCCGGCCTTCTTTTGATTGTTGAAGTACGCGAACAGTCCGGTCAATATGGTCTTGCTTCGGCTGGTCTTCGCCAGATCGATCAGGGCCGCGTCAAGAGAGGAGTCATTTTCATCCGATATCGTTTTGACAAGGGCCGCGATCTCCGTTTCGGTGCCGTAGCGGAGCGTGTCGCGGCGCTGCTCCGCGGTGCTCTTCCCCTCCTGGCCCGCGAGCACCCCCGGCAGCAAAAGAAAGATGACCATTGCGGGCAACGGCAGGACGTTTGCGCGGCGCTTTTTCATATCACTCCTTCCCATACCGTATCCGCGGGTCCGCGACGGCGAGGAGGATGTCGGCGAGGGTCATGCCGGCGAGGACCAGAAACGACGTGAACATGAGGTTGGCGAGCACCAGGTTGATGTCCTCCTGAAGCACCGCGTCGTACATGAGGCGGCCTATGCCGGGGTACGCGAAGATGATCTCCAGGATGAGGGAGCCGGAAAAAAGGCTGGCCAGGAGGTTGGCACTGCCGGTGATGTAGGGGTTGAGGGTGTTGCGGAACGCGTGGCAGAGGTAGACGCGCCACTCCTTTATGCCGCGGGCGCGTATGCTCGTAATATAGGGCTGCCCCAGTTGGTCGAGCATGGTGGCGCGGATCATGCGGAGGGTGCCGCCCACGCCGCCGAGGAACGCCGCGAGGAGGGGCAGGAAGATGTGCCTGCCGTACGAAAGCACGAAGCGCCCCGGCGCGGCGCTGAACGGGAAGGGCGGGTATGCGGTGACCGGAAAGAGGCCCGTCACGCTGGCGAAGAGTTGCAGGAGGATAAGCAGGAGTATGCCGGGGAAGGCATGGAGCACGAGCGAGAAAAAGGTGACGGCCAGGTCCGAGGCGGTGCCGGCCCGGCTCGAAAAGTACACGCCGAGCAGGAACGAGAAGAAGGTGATCAGCACGAGCGAGATGAGGTTCAGCATGACGGAATTGAGCAGCCGCGAGCCGATCAGGAAGGAGACCGGCGCCCGCGAGATGAGGCTCTTGCCCAGGTCGTGCTCGACGATGACCTTTTTGAGCCAGCGGAAGTACTGCGCGTAGAAGGGCTTGTCCAGGCCCAGGCGGGCGCGCTCCGCCTCGAGTTGCGCCGGGTCCATGCCCTGCCGCTGCTGGCCCGCCCTGGCCTGCGACTCGCTGAAGATCTGCTGCATCATGATCTGGTCGACGATATCCCCGGGGGCCAGGGCCATGAGGCCGAAAACCGCCAGGCCCAGCAGGAAGAGCATGGTCAGCATGATGACACAGCGGCTTAGCATGTACGAGATGAGCGGGAACCTGCGCCGCGCGGCGCGCAGCGGCATGGTCACCAGAGAAAAGAAACGGAGGACGCGCTCTTTCATGCCGAGGGCTCCTTTTCCCGCGCCGCGGCTTCCCGCGCCGCGCCTTCCCGCGCCGCGCCTTCCCGCGCCGGCCGCGCCCGCCGCATCCGCTGCGCGATCTGCATGAGCACCACGAACGCGATGCACACGAGGCCCGCGAGGTCAGTGGCGAGGCCCGGGTGGATAAGGAGGAGCCCCCCCGCGACCGCGGGTATGCGCTGCCAGACCGGCACGGGAGCAAGCATATAGCCTTCCATGCCGATAGACAGGCCCGCCATGCCCACTATCGAGGTGATGATGATGCGGATGACAAGCGGCGCGGTCGTGTCGATGAGCAGCATCGAGGGGCTGTACACGAAGATGTAGGGGATGATGAACGCCGTGATCGCCAGGCGGGTTGCCACGACGCCGGTTTTGATCGGGTTCGCTTTCGCGATGGCCGCGCCCGCATAGGCCGCGAGCGCCACGGGCGGCGTAATGTCCGCCACGATGCCGAAGTAGAACACGAACATATGCGCGGCCATCACCGGCACCCCCATCTTCACGAGGATGGGCGCGGTGATCGTCGCCATGATCAGGTAGTTGGCGGTGGTGGGGATCCCCATGCCCAGGACGAGGCAGGCCAGCATGGTGAGGAAGAGCGCGAAGAAGAGGCTGTTCTGCGCCACGGCCAGGATAACGGCGACGAGGGTCTGGCCGAGCCCGGTGAGGGACACGACCCCCACGACGATGCCGGCCATGGCGCAGGCGAGCGCGACGCCGATCGTGTTCTGCGCCCCGCTGCCGAGCGCGGCCGCGAACGAGGACGGCGTGAAGCGGGTCTCGGCGCGGAACATACTCACCACGAGCGCGGTGAGGATCGCGAAACAGGCGGCCCTGGCCGGGGTGAAGAAGTTCATCAGGGTGACCAGGACGATCACCGGCAGGAAGAGGTAACCCTTGCGGAGCAGGAGTTTCCCGAAGTGGGGTATCTCCGCGCGGGAGAGCCCCCGCAGGCCCAGTTTCTTCGCCTCGAAGTGGATCATCAGGAAGATGCCGGTGAAGTAGAGGAGCGCGGGCAGGATCGCGGAGACCGCTATGCGGGGGTAGGAGAGTTCCGTCAGTTCGGCCATAAGGAACGCGGCCGCCCCCATGATCGGCGGCATGATCTGCCCGCCCGTGGACGCGGAGGCCTCGACCGCGGCGGCAAACTCCGGCTTGTAGCCGATCTTTTTCATTATCGGAATAGTGACGCTGCCGGAACCCACCGTGTTCGCCACGGAACTGCCTGAGTACATACCCTCGAGCGCGCTCGCGATCACCGCGACTTTGGCCGGGCCGCCTGACGCGAAGCCTGCCACCGAGTTCGCCAGGTCGATAAAGAAACTGGCAATGCCTGAGCGCTCCAGAAACGACGCCAGAAAAATGAAGAGCACGATGAAGGTGGAACAGACCCCTATCGGCGTGCCGATGATCCCGTCAGTCGTGTAAAAGATTTGCTGGATGATGCGCCGCAGCGAGTGCCCCGCGCAGAAGGCGTAGACCAGGAAGGCCCCGGCCACGACGAGGATGGGGACGCCGACGACGCGGCGGCACAGTTCCGCAAGCAGGATGATCCCCATGATGCCCACCGCGATGTCGGTGCGGTTGAGCCGCGCGGCGCGGCCTATTATCGCCTCGAAGTTGAACACGAAATAGAAAAATGCCGCGGCCCCCAGCAGCGCGCAGGCAATATCGTAGAGGGGGATATGATTGACGCGCCGTGTCATGCCGCGGTGGATTGGGTAGAGGAGGTAACCCAGGAAGACGAGTATGCCCAGGAACGCGCTGCGCCGCACCTGCTCCGGGATCGTGGCAAAGAGCGTCACCCAAAACACATACGCGGTAAAGAGGATCAGGAGCCCCTTTATGATGATATTATAGGCCCCGGTGAAGCGCCGCACATTGGACTCGCGGTCAAACTGCGCGATCAGCGCGTCCGGGCTATGCTGTTCTTCCATACTAGTTCCCTCCTTCCACCTGTATCACGATATGCGCGTTAGCGCCGCAGAGCCCCTTCAGACTGAGTTCCCGCCCCTCGATGTACAGCACATGATCCGTGGCGGGGGCAAGCACGAAGCGCAGTTCGCTGAAGCGGCGGTCGAAGCCGCTGAGTTCGAGCGCCTCGCCGTCCCAGGCGAGGCGCTCGCCCGGGGCAAGATCGCTCTGCATACCCGCGCCGAAGGCCTGGAAGCGGGTGCTCAGCGCCGCGAAGGCAGCGCCCTGCACACAGAAGGTATCCCGCACGGGGCTCTTGTTGACGGAGTGCAGGAACTCGATGGCGAAGACGGTCCCCTCCGCCGCGGGCAGGGACGCGAAGGCTCTGCCGGTATCGGCATCGCGGATAACGATGCGCGTCCCGGAAGGGCCGCGCCCCGCGCAGGCCGCGCACACGAGGAGCGCGGCGCAAAGCGCGGCGCAGAGCGCGATGTCCGCTTTTGCCGCTATTGCAGCGCCCCTATCTCGGTGAAGTACTTCTTCGCGCCCGGGTGGAAATCCACCGGGATGCTCTCTACCGCGCCGGCCGCGGACAACTCCTTGCCCTTGGGGTGCGCTATCGCAATGGCATCCTTGCTTTCGATAAGGGTCTTGGCCAGGTTGTAGACCGTCTCGTCCGGCAGTTTCTTGCTGACGATGAAGGTCGCCTTTACCGCGACCGTCTTGATGTCGTAGTCGAGGCCGCCGTAACTGCCCGCCGGAATGGGGTAGACCGTGTAGAAGGGATATTTTTCCTTCAGCGCGGCGATGTGTTCATTGTCAAACTCGAGGATTTTGATGCTCTTGGTGGTGGCGAGTTCGACAATCGCGGGGGTAGGTGCGCCCGCCACGCAGAAGAACGCGTCGATCTTGTCATCCTTGAGCGCGTCCGCCGAATCCCCGAAACTGAGGTTTTGCTTGCTGATGTCGTCGAAACTGAGGCCGTACGCCTCCATGATCTGGCGCGCGTTGAACTCGACGCCGCTCCCCGCGTCCCCCACGGACACGCGCTTGCCCCGAAGGTCCGCCACGCTCGCGATGCCCGCGCCCGGGTTCACGACGACCTGGCACGCTTCCGCGTAAATGCCGGCAAGCGCCGCGAAGGACTGGATCTGCTCGCCCGCGAAGAGGTCGATGCCCTGGTACGCGTACGCCATGACGTCGTTCTGCACGAGCGCCAGTTCCACATCACCCGAATCGATCAGTTGGATGTTCGCCTTTGACGCCCCCGTGGACTGCACGGTGACCGGTATGCCCAGTTTTTCCTGGAAGATCTGCCCCACCGCGGAACCGAAGGCATAGTAGGTGCCTGTGTTCCCGCCGGTGGCCATGCGGATCTGCTGCTTCCCCGCGCAGCCCGCAAGAACGGCCAGCGCCGCGAGGCCAAGCGCCAGCGCCGCCGCCATTGTGCATTTTTTCATACAATGCTCCTTATCGTTTTGATATGCATAGTCTGGCGGATACGGGGGGAAAAGTCAAGGGACTCCGACACCGTCAAGCGGGTGCGCCTGCGCGGTTTCGGTCCCGGCAGCCCGGACATCTACGCCATCGCCATCGTCGAGCACCAGAGTACCGTCAACTTCAACATTGCCGTCAGGATATTCCAAAGCAGAGTGATGGTATATCCTGGTTTCGAGCGCTTCATTCCGCAGTTCGAGTACTCTCTGGTCAATTTACGAGACACGACGGTAGAGGCTCTGGTGAAAAAGGACGATGTCCGTCATTTTTGCTTATTCTTGATAAGATACGGGATGTAGGCGGGATTGAGACATTGCGGAACCTGCCTGCGGAGTATCTGGAAAAGGTGGCAGGAGCGCCTGCCGGTCAGAAGCGGGTGATTAACGAAGTGACGACGGCACTAAGCGCCTGAAGGGCTAAGACTGCGGGATGCGTGTTGGGACTTGGGACTTGAGCGTGGTGCGAGAGGGCCTCCCCCCTACTTCACACAGAACGCCGGAGCCACCCCGGATACATCCAGGGCAGCTGTTCTGGAGACCCCGGCCGCGGCGCCGCTCTCTTCTGTAGCGAGGAAACCAAAAGGATCCGGCACCGAAGCGATGCTATACTGACCAAAGTTGATTCTGTCGATCTTGGGACTGCCTCGCCACCACACCGCGGCGGCATTGTCGACGGTGTACTTTATCCGCCGCGTATCGGTTGTGTAGTATTCCAGCCGCGCCTGCTTTTCCGC
>JAISTO010000084.1 GCA_031272575.1 Treponema sp.
TAGCGCTGCTGGGGAAACTCGGGGTGCCGAAGGCAAAGATCGATCACGTGGTAAAGATGCTAAAACCGAGGAAGGTATCGAAAATGTTTGAAGTACTGGAACGAAACGTCAAAGCGGAGAGGGCGGCGCGGGACGCTTATTGGAAGACGCAGTTGCAGACCAAAGAGTCCGCTTGGAAAACCGAGCGCGACACATGGAAAACCCGCGAGTCTACTTGGCAGACTGAGAGGTCAAAACTACAGCGCCGCATAGCCGAACTGGAAGGACGGCGCTAACCCGACAGAGCCCCCCCGCTCCCGCGGGAGCGGGGCTTTGGCTCGCAGGGCGCTGCTCAAGCCGCGGAGTAACGGGGCTTTCAATACCGGTTGTCGAAGATGCGGGTCGACTTTTTTTCGCTCCGCGGCAGTTCCCCCATGCTCACCGCATGGGGTTTTGGGGTGACATTGAGCTTCTCTTTGAAGACATCCTCCACCGTCTTCTCGAGCGCCTTCCGCGCCTCCGCGCCGGTAATCGTCGTCTCGAAGAGCAGGTTCAGTATGTCCCGGCCGTTGAGGTGATCAATCTGAATCTGGTACTCGCTCGAGACCCCCGGTATCGTGGAGAGCACCTCGTCCACGCGGCCGGGGTAGATCATCGTGCCCTTCACCTTGACCATGTCGTCCGAGCGCCCGAGTATGGCCGCGATGCGCGGGAAGGGGCTGCCGCAGGGGCAGGGCCCGGGGATTTCCTTGGTGAGGTCATGGGTGCGGTAGCGGATCAGGGGCGCGCCCTCCTTGCAGAGCGTCGTGATCACGATCTCGCCGGTCTCGCCTTCCTTGACGAGCGCGCCGGTCGCGGGGTTGATGATCTCGTAATAGAAAAAGTCGGTCCACAGGTGCATACCGCTCTGCACCGTGCAGTTTATGCCTATGCCCGGGCCGTAGACCTCGGTGAGGCCGTAAATGTCATACAGTTCGACCCCCAATTCGTTCGCGATACGCGCCCGCATTTTTTCACCCCAGCGCTCTGAGCCGATGACCCCCTTGCGGAGGCAGAGCCGGTCACGCAGCCCGCGCTTCTCGATTTCCTCCGCCAGAAGGAGCGCGTAGGATGAGGTCGCGCCGAGCACCGTGGTGCGGAGGTCTTCCATCATTTTGAGTTGCTTGTCCGTGTTGCCGGGACCCATGGGGATCGCCATGGCACCGAGGAGTTCGGCGCCCAGTTGAAAGCCGATGCCCGCGGTCCAGAGCCCGTAGCCGGGGGTCACCTGGATGCGGTCTTTGGGGGTTATGCCCGCGGTCTGGTAACAGCGGGCGAACATCAGCGCCCAGTCGTTCACGTCCTTTTGGGTATAGGGGATGATGACGGGCGCGCCGGTCGTCCCGGATGACGAGTGCACACGCACGATGCGGTCCTCGTCCACCGCGCAGAGCCCCAGCGGGTAGGCGTCGCGGAGGTCCTCCTTGCCGGTAAAGGGCAGTTTTTCGAAATCCGCCTTCGTTTTGATGTCCGCGGGCTCAAGCCCTGCGAAGCGTTTCTTGTAAAAGGGCCCCTGTTTCGCGGCCCCGATAGACGCCCGGATTTTTTCGAGCATCGCATCGTTCAGTTCCATAGCGCACTCCTTAGCAGCCTGTCGGTCTGCTATGTTAAGATGTTACTATGAAAAGAAACGATTGTCAAGGGGGAATTTTAGCGGACGACGGGAGTCGAACCCGCGTCACAAGCTTGGGAAGCTTGGATAATGCCGTTATATGACGTCCGCATATTGATAGTATAGCATATATGAAAAGTTTTGTCAATACAAATGTCAAAAAAAACGCGCGATTTTTTGTTTTTTGAACCGTCATCCCGCGGTGTGCAAGCGCGGAGTGACGAACGCCCTAATCGCCTTGTCGATATAGTCGTACCCCATGACGGCGCGGATGCCCCGTTCGGCCAGGGCCCGACGGGGCGCTTCCCCGATGCGGAGGGCGAGGACGGCAGCGCAGTCGGCAAGCGTGTCGAAGACCCCCTCCCGCTTATCCTGGCCGCAGGCGGCGCTGCCGTTTGCGCCGCAGTACCGGGCGACCGGGCGCTCCTCGAGGAAGCGCACCGCGCCGCTCCGGTACTCGTAGACGCGGAAGGCCTCGGCATGGCCAAAGTGCTCGTCCACAAGCACGCCTGATTTGCTGGCCACCGCCACCCGTATCCCATCGCCGCCGCCGCCCGCCGGGGCGGGGGCCTCCGCCGCGCCGCGGCACTCATCGGAGAGGGGGATGTCCTCGCCGAGGAGGCCCGCGGCGTCCGCGCGGCACTGGACGCAGTGGTACATCTGCGGCAGTATGGCCTCGCACTTTTTTCGGACCGCATCCAGTTCCGCGCGGCTCAGCATGGGCAGCGACTCGAAGAGGGTACCCTTCACCGGTATCAGTTGCATGATGTTCGTCAGGGCCGCGCCCGCGTCCTTTGCCTTTTGCGCGATGGCCTCGATTTCCGGCTCGTTGAGGTCTTTGATCAGCACGATGTTCACCTTGACCCGCAGGCCCAGGGCCGCGGCGTCCGCGATGCCGGCGGCCTGCTTTTCGAGGAGGAGCGCGGCGGCATCTTCGCGGAGGAGGCGCTGTCCCTCAAAGTCGACATAGCGGTAGATGCGCCGCGCGGTCGCCGTGTTGACGGCATTCATCGTCACGGTGACATGGCTCACGCCGGCGCCGCGGAGGTCCCGCGCGTAACGGGAGAGGAGGAGGCCGTTGGTGGACACGCATAAGAGGACCTCGCGGTCAGCCTCGCGGATAAGGCGCAGGGTTTGCAGCGCGGCCTCGATGTTGGCGAGGGCATCCCCGGGGCCCGCTATGCCCACGACGCGTATACTGCCGGTCAGTTTTTTGACCGCCAGAAAGCGCTCGAGGGCCTCCTCCGGCGTGAGCACCTTCGAGGTGACCCCCGGCCGGCTCTCGTTCACGCAGTCAAAGGCCCTGCGGCAGTAGTTGCACTGGATGTTGCACCCGGGCGCCACCGGCAAATGCACCCGCCCCGCAATTTTCGCGCACCCCCCGTCAAAGCAGGGGTGCGGAATGGTTTCTCGCATGGTAAGCCTCCTTGTAGGGAGTGGGGAGTGGGGAGTGGCTTGCGCTCAGCTCGTAGGTTGCGCCTAATATCGTCAAGTGTTTCGGTAGTCCACGCAACCTGCAAACGCCGCGCACCCTACTCCCTACTCCCCACTCCCCACTCCCCAAGCGCTACGCGCCCTTTCACTACGCCGCCCTATATCTTATACTCCGGCATCTCTATCATCCCGTGTTCCAGGAGCAGGGCCTCGAGGCGTTCCTGGGGGACCGGCTCCGGGATAGTGAAGCGCGTGTTCGAGTCCACGGCCTCGGCGAGGGCGCGGTATTCGGCGGCCTGGTGACACTCGCTCTTGTACTGGAGCACGGTCTGGCGGTTGATCTCCGCGTGCTGCACGATGTTGTCGCGGGGAATGAAGTAGAGCAACTGGCTGTTGATCTCCTGGGCGAAGGCGCGGAGGAGGGGCAGTTCGTTGTCCACATTGCGGCTGTTGCAGATGATCCCCCCCAGGCGCACATCCCCCTTGACCGCGTACTTCTTGATGCCCCGGCAGATGTTGTTCGCCGCGTAGAGGGCCATCATTTCGCCCGAGGCGACGATGTAGATTTCCTTCGCCTTGCCCTCGCGAATGGGCATGGCAAAGCCCCCGCAGACCACATCCCCCAGCACGTCGTAGAACACGTAATCCAGGTCGGCAGTGTAGGCGCCGAGGTTTTCGAGCATATCGATCGCGGTGATGATGCCCCGGCCCGCGCAGCCCACGCCCGGTTCCGGCCCGCCCGACTCGACGCAGCGGATACCCCGGTAGCCCGCGGCCACCAGGTTCGCGAGGTTCACCTGGCCCTGCGCATTGTCGCGGATCGTGTCGAGCACGGTTTTCTGGTGCAGCCCGTGCAGGAGGAGCCGCGTCGAGTCGGCCTTGGGGTCGCAGCCCACCACCATGATCTGCTTGCCCATCTCGGCAAGCGCGGCCGTGAGGTTCTGGGTGGTCGTCGACTTCCCGATGCCGCCCTTTCCATAAATTGCCACTTGTCTCATTTTTTCTCCTTTCCCAAAAACATCAATTCCCACAACGCGGTGGTTTCAGGTTGATTTCCGATCCCCTCGAGAGAAGCGGTTCCGGTAAAACGATGATAGGCTCCGTCGAAACCGGAGAGTTTCGCCAGCAGTTTGATGATGCCGTGCACATCATTTAGCATGGGGAAAAGCAGGATGCTTTTTTCACGGCGATAGGTCACGCGCAGGCGTCTGTTCCCATCATCATATTCGTAGCTGAGGACATTGTGAGTGGGTTTGCCCGTGGCAGGTTCGACCCATTCCTCCAGCGCCGAAAAGGTTACGCGCTCCGCATCCTCCGCGATAATTTCCGGGCCGCGGGCAATCAAAAAAATCGGAAAGGTTTGGTACCCGTATTTTTTCTCCGCCCAAATAAACGAAGTGATGATCGTGTAGTCCCCGATGTTCGCGCGCCCCCAATACCAGTGATGCAAAATCTTTCGAATGTTGACGTTCCCCCAGTTGTGATCGTGGTAACCGGTACCGCTGTGCGTTTCGGTTTTTCCATTTATGGTGATGGCTGCCGAGACCCGCCCCGCGGGTACCGCCGCAAGCCATGCGAAGTAGTCACGGTCATCAGCGCCGAAAAAGAGGCGCCCGGTTTCGGGGCGCCAGGGCCGCGTGGTGCTCCGCAAGGTGACATCCGCGGTAATACCGTCATCCTGAAAAAAGACGCGGTACTCGCGGAGGCCGCCGCGGTCGGAGAACACGCAGGGGCCTATGCGCACGTCGCAGTGGTCCGCCGCCGCGCTGAAATCGGAGCGGCGCTTTGGGCGGAAGACCCGCGAGTGCTCCGCGCCCTCAGGCGTGACCAGGCGGAGTGTCACATGGGGGTCGGGCGCGGCGCCGGGGGAGCTCATCGGCTTCGTGTAAAACACGATCACGAGGCTGGCGCCGCCATCGAAGCGCGCGTCAAAGTACCACCACTCGTAGGTGCCCCGCAGGCCGCCCCCCGTGCGGGTGCCGTCCTCCCAGGGCGCGACGGTATCCTGGGCAAGCCCCAGCCGCGCATAGTCCTGCGGGCTCTTCCCCAGACGCGCCGGTTTTTTCATGCGGCCTCCCTCCCCCTGCGCGCGCTGACGAAAAACAACGCGCCGTCCGCCCCCGCGATGACGATCGTCACGAGGAGGAGGTACAGGTACGCGGCCGTGCCGGTAGTGAAGTTGCGCCAGCGGGAGACGAGGCTGAAGACGAGGAGCGCTGCCTGGAGGGCGGAGGCGGCGGCCGCGGCGTAGTTGCCGGCGCGCGCCTTGCGGGTGCTGAACGCGGGCGCGTCGAACGCGAGGAGTTCGAAGTGCGCGAGGAGCGCGGCCGCGAACAGCAGAAGCGGCGCGGACACGAGCAGGATGCTGGCGAGGCCCGGCGGGTAGCGCGCGAGGTTCAGCGCGGAGAGCACGATGAGGTACACCGCGCCCGCGCCCCCGAGCCGGGCGGCGATGTAAGTCCAGACGCCGCAGACCTTCTTGCCCGCACGCTTCCGCCGCCGCGCGACGGCCTGCAGGACAAACGAAAAAAGCGCCAGAGCGAGCCCCAGAAGCGGCCCGGTCACCCTGGTAAGAAAAACTCCCATACATACTCCTTTTGGGCAGCCCGACGGCGCCCCCTGTATAAATCATAGTAATACTATGTATTTGGTAGGATATAATGTCTGACTATTTTTGTCAAGAGGGGGGGAGGGGTGAGGAGTTAGGGGTTAGGAAAGAGGAATTAGAACTTAGGCTATCCCTATTCGAGCCCACTCCGAAAAGTCAAAAATTCAAGAATTTGTCGCATAAATGCGGTCGCATAAATGCGGTCGGCGTTTACTTTCTTAATTGCTGACTTTTCAGAGTAGACTCAGTATGGATTTCGCGATGGAGAGGGGAACCTGCCGTTCTACGAACGGTTCGGCGCTTGCGCCGCTCGGTCCCGTTTCCAAGCCGCGGAGTGACGGTTGTCACTTTTCTTAACTTGTTGACCGTGGAGGGGGGAGTGGTGCATCAATCCCTCTCTATTGTTGGTTACTGCCCATACTTTGCCAGAATGTCAGCCGCACTCACCCCCTGCCTAAGCAGGTTGATGATTTCTGTACGGCCCCGTCTTTCGCCCCGCTCCTCG
>JAISTO010000035.1 GCA_031272575.1 Treponema sp.
TACTAATCTTCAACTTCTTTGAAAAATCCCCAAACCCCCGTCCGGGCCACCGCGGCGCGGGGGGGGGCGGCGGGGCCCCCACGAAAGGTTTCTTCCTCCCCGCGAGGGGAGGAAGCGAAAACAATCCCCCTTGTGGGTAAAACCCGCGGAATCTGGACTCCGCGGTCAAGCCACGGAGTGACGACGGGGGGCGGTAGGCCTCTTGACATTTATTTCAAGATCGGGTAAAGTAGCATATAGACGGGCTTGTTAAGTCCGTCCAAAATGCGTTCCCGTCACTGTGCGCTTAAAATAAGCGTCACTGAGCGCTGCTTAAAGCAAGCGCCACTGTGCGCTTAAGCAAGCGTCACTGCGTGCTTAAAGCAAGCGCCACTGTGCGCTTTAAGTAAGCGTCACTCCGCGCTTTAAGCGCGGAGTCTGGCGGCAAAAAGGAGTTTTTGGCTATGAGTACCTTGTTTGTTAACGCCTGCGAGCCCGCGTCACTCTCAGACGCGAAGTGCCGCGCATATCTCCAAAATCTCCTCTTCGGGGTATCTGTCTCTGCCCCCCCCCCCGTCCCTCGAAAAAGGTAACATTTTTTCGGCTTAACTGCCGGCGCCAATGCTCCCGGTGGGGGCGCTTTCCACTCATCATTCTAACTACCGGTCATATTTCTGACCACCATTCAGTCTCTTACCCCGCCCATCAGGGGACGGGAGAAATTATAGAGAAAAGGAGTTTTTTATGAAAAACAAACACCGTTTTTCAAAAGGGCATGGCATGAAAAAGTATCTTTGCATTGCCATGTTAGGCGCGCTGTGTCTGCAGGGCATACCGGCGCAGGAAACGGAGGGGAAGCAGATCGAGAACCTCAGGTCGGCGGTCAAAACCGCGAACCCGGGCGACTATATCTTGCTTCCGTCGGGGCACAGATATGTGCTTGGCAAAGCGGAGATCGCTATTGTAAATGGGGTGTTCAACTACGAAGATCTCTCCGATGTGCCATCGGAAAAGCGTGAAGACGGCACAGAGATCAAGCATATCTCTGCATCACACTCTGCTTATCTGTTTCCAGACGGGCAGTCGACTCATGTCATTAAAACGGGCGCCGCATTTGGTCCATTTAGGGAACATCTCAGAGCACAGTACAAACCTGTACCGTTCATGGACGTATTCCCCCAGGCTCCTCTCCCTCGACCAAAATTCGACGTGTTCCGGGCAAGAGTACGGTTTCAACTGTATTCTGACGGGCAGGATGAATTGCAGGTCGTTGAGGTCACCGCGTACAATTGGCAGGGAATGAATTTTCTCGAGAAGTTATGCTCACAGCCGGGGTTTTCCTGGGGGAGGCAATCCTCGGGCGAAAGTTCATATAAACCGGTAGGCGAAACGCATACAATTGAGTTCGCTGATGAATAAAAAAGAGGGCACCCCCTCACAAGGAGGAACTATGAAAAACCGGTTCGCCTTTTTGGGCATAGTAATGATGGTATGTTGCTGCCTCACTGTGTGGGCACAGGAGGAGGCGGAGGAGTCCCCGGAGGATATGGATCAGCCTTACCTCTCCGAGGATGACATTAAGGCCTTTGAAGCGAAACTGCCGGAAGATACGCCGCAGTACACAGGGAAGCCCGCACCCGAACCACAAGGGCGGCAGGAACCGGAAGCGGAAGCGCGGGCCGAAACGCAGGATGTCACGGTCAACAACGAGGCTCCACGTCTCGGATCCGCGGCACGTGGTCTCTACCACCTGCTGATAATCGACCGGTCCCGTACTCTGCTGAATTCTGACATAAGCGGCATAGCGGGAAAGTCGTTGCTGTACAAAAAGCGGCATGGCCGGAACGGCTACCTCATCGCGGTCTACACTTCACCCGCGGCAGGTCCTGTGTTCCCGGTGCTTCCCGCCGGTTCGCGCATCGTTGTCAATCTGAGTTCGTACAGCAAGAGTACGCTGCTCTCGTATGTCAACTCTGCGGAATTCAGGCGCTTTGTTACAAGCCGCACCATAACCAGACAGATACAGTACGCCCTGCGTTAGCGGCGAATGAGGCTGTCACTCCGCGACTTTGTCCGGTCGTCTTGTTTCAACAGATTCCGCGGTCGAGCCGCGGAATGACGGGTGGAGGGCGGGCCAGGGAATGACGGGTGGAGGGCGGGCCAGGGAATGACGGGTGGAGGGCAGGCCAGGGAATGACGTCAACGCCCAAGCGTCCACAGTCTACTCCCTACTCCCTACTCCCTACTCCCTACTCCCCACTCCCCACTCCCCACTCCCTACTCCCCACTCCCTATCCCCTCCTACTCAGCGCTCCCGGCTTCGGCCTCGCTCTCGGCCGTGCCCAGGCCCACGGTTTCGCGGTAGAGTTCTTTGTCCACCAGCGTGAGAGTGAGGATGCTCCCCACCGGGACGCGGTACGGCATCGCGAATTCGCCGCCGGGGTACTCGGTTTCCAGGAGGGTTTTTTTGTCACCCTGGGGGGGGATAGACTCGACCCGCATACGCAGCGGGTAGGGATTTTTCGGCACATTGCAGCGGAAGAGGCCGGCGGTTTCGTCGTCTTTCAGGCTCAGCGGGATAGTGGCGATGAGGGTGACTTTCGTGTCCGCCGGGATTTCGGTGCCCGGGGCAGGCTGCTGGGATATAACCGTCTCTTCCTTCTGGCCCTCTTTGGGGAGTTCGGTGACGAAGGTGAAGTTTATGCCGCTGCGGCCGATCTCGGCAAGCGCCGCCTCGATGCTCATGCCGGCAAAGCCGGGCACGGTCTTTACCGGGTCCTGTGCGCCCCGGCTGACGACGAACTCGAGGAGGGTGGGGCCGAAGATGCCGAGCCCGGCCTCCGGCTTCTGCTGCAGGATAGTCCCGGGGGCGGCGCTTGAGTACTCGAGCATGACCGGCTCGCGGATCGTGAGCAGCGGCACCGCGGTGTTCTGCTCCGCGTTGATCGCGGCGGCCTCGGCGCGCACCTCGTCGATAGAGCGGCCCACATACTCGGCCACCGAGGTGACCATGGTCCCCTGGCTCACGACGAGTTTGACCCGCCGGCCCGCCTTGACGATGCTGCCGGGCAGCGGGTCCTGCTCGGTAACGAGCCCCCGGTCCCGCGCGGTGCTGCTGTAGCGCAGTTGTATGCGCGGGTACAACTCCCGCGCCTGCATTTCGAGCAGCGCGGCGATGAGTTCCTCGCCCACGACATCCGGCACGAGCGTCTGCTCGTTCCCCCGCAGCGAAATGAAAAACGCCGCGGCCGCGCTGAGGGCCATCACCACAAGCAGCGCCAGCGCCGCCAGCAGGAACCCCCGCCGCCTGCCCTGCGTAAGGGCCTCGACTTCAGTCGAGTCAATCTTTCTAAACAGTTTCATTGTATCCCCTATTATCTCTATTTCTATGCAAAGACCGTCCCGATAAAGTTCCGGGCGCCATTCAAAAAACTTTTCCAGTGCAGGGCCTTTTTCGCGCGCCACTGGAGGCGCGTAATCGCGAGCACCCCGTCCCCGGTGCGCACGAGTATGCCCTGCGTTTTGTCCACGCCAAGCACGGTACCCGGTTCCGCGCCCCCCTCGACCGGAGGCCCCGCGTAGGGGGCGGCCTCGAGCGCGAAGAGCAGGTCCCCCTTGCAGGCCGTGAACGAAAGCGGCCAGGGGGTGTAGGCCCTGATCTGCGCGTCTATCGCGGCCGCGCTCTTCCCCCACGCGATGCGGCCGTCCTCTTTGACGAGGAGGCGCGAGTACGTGGGCGCCCCCTCCTGGGGCCGGCACATCGTATCCAGGAGGGCTGCGCGGGCCTCGTTCGTGCCGGCGGCAGCCAGTTCCCGCAGCACCGTTTTGAGCAGGGCCGCGCCCTTTTCCGAGGCGAGCGCCGAGAGGGACGCGGTCGTCTCGCGGCCGGTAAGCGCGATGCGCTCCACCGCCGCGAGCGCGCCCGTGTCCATTTGGGGCGCTATGCGCTGGATGCAGACGCCCGTTTCCCCGTCACCCTCGAGGATGGCGGTGGGGATAGGCGAGGGCCCCCGGTGCCGGGGCAAAAGGCTCGGGTGCACGTTGATCCCCCCCAGCGGAAACAGCCCCATAAAGGCAGGCCCGAAAATCTTCCCGTATGAAAAACACACGAGGAGGTCGCTCTCTAAGGCTTGCACCGCCGCGCGGGCCTCCGCGTCGAGACGCGGGGGCTTTAAGAGGGGCACAGGCCCCTTGCCCCGGGAAGCCCGCCCGCCTGACAGCGCGGCGGCCGCGGCGGCAACCTCGGTCGGCTCGAGCGCGGCGCTCCGGCCCCGGCTCTTGTCCGGGTTGCTGAGCACCCCCGCCAACGCGGCGCCGCCTTCGGCTTCGAGCGCCGCGATTGCTTCGAGCGAGGGCACGGCGATGGCGGGGCTCCCCGCAAAAAGCACCCGCAGGGGGCGGCGCTCCGAGGCGCTCATTGCCCCCCTTCAGAAGCCGCGGCCCGCGCCCGCGCCGCCCGCCTCCCCGCCAGGCTCCGCGCGAACTTCGCGGTCAGTTTGCCGCGCTGCTTTTCCGGCAGTTTGTCAATAAAAAGCACCCCCTCAAGGTGATCGTACTCGTGCTGGATGACCCGCGCCAGGGTCCCGGCCGCCTTTAACGTGAAGGGCTTCCCCCGCTCGTTCCAGGCCTGCACCTTTACGGCCTGGGGCCGCGTGACCTCCGCGTACTGCCCGGGGATAGAGAGGCAGCCTTCCTCGCAGACCCCCAGTTCCGCGGAGGTTTCGAGTATGGAGGGGTTGATAAACACCCGCGGCGCGTCCCCGTCAATATGCACGACAAAGATGCGCTCCATAATGCCGACCTGCGGCCCGGCAAGCCCCACCCCCTTGCCGCTGTGGAGGCACGCGAACATGGCCTCCGCGGTTTGCTGGTACGCCGGGCCTATCTCGCGGACCGGCGCGGCCTTCTGCCTGAGGCGCTCGTCGCCCAGGGTCAAGATATGCATGGGGGGATATTAGGGTGAACGCGGGGGAAGAGTCAAGAGGCCCCTCCCTCTTGACTCTTTTTTTCACATTTCGCTATACTTTCTAAAACTACCCAAAAGGAGGGGGTTTTGATGGCTTTTGTCTTGTTGAATACAGGTGACTTTTCAAGTAGTTGCCCTGCGCCTTCTCGATTCGCACTTTGTGCGACCGCACTCTGTGCGACCGCGCCGTATGCCGTACCTACGGCCGCGTCACGCACCAGTCCCAACCAAAAAATCCATTCTGCCCCCCCCCCCGTCCCGCACTTTTTCGGGTAAAAAGTAACCTTCACTTTCGGTCTCTTTTTCTCTCTGTAGGCACCCCTCTCGGGCGCCTGCTTCTCTTCAGGATGCCTCTAAAAACTTCCGTTTTTAGAGATTCCCTTCACTTTGATCACAAAAAGACACTCGCCGGCCGCGGATACGAGCCTGGAAACCTCGATCCGCGCGCCGGCTTAAACGGTCTTTTTTTGATATATCCTGGCCCCCGCTGCGGGCGGCCAGGCGGGCGCCCACTTTTTAGCGGG
>JAISTO010000058.1 GCA_031272575.1 Treponema sp.
GGCTTCCGCGTCTGCGCGTGGGAGAGCCCGCCGGGCTACACCCTCACCTACGACGGCAACGGCGCAACCGGCGGAAGCCCGCCCGCGCCCCAGACCGGCCTCTCCCTCGGCGCAAGCGCTACTCTCGCAAGCAGCGCCGCAACCCTCTCCAAACCCGGCTACTACTTCGCGGGCTGGAATACCGCCGCAAACGGCGCCGGCACAGACTACGCGGCGGGCGCAAGCTACCCCGTCACCGGCAACGCCACGCTGTACGCGAAGTGGGCGGAGTTCACCCTGGCGGAGCAAATGACCCTGGTGGACATCCCCGCGCTGGACAACTTCACGGGCAGCGGCTCAAACGGCGTGTTCGTCAGCGGAAGAACCGTCTCCCTCAGCGCGTTCGAGATGGCCAAGTACGAAACCACCTACGAACTCTGGTACGAGGTGCGGACCTGGGCGCTGAACCACGGCTACACCTTCTACCGCCCGGGCCAGGAGGGCCATGACGGTACACCCGGCGCGGCCCCCACGAGCGCCAAGACCGAGCCGGTAACGATGGTTTCCTGGCGGGACGTCATCGTCTGGTGCAACGCCTACAGCGAGAAAGAAGGGAAGACGCCGGTGTACTACACGGACGCGGGCTTTAGCACCCCGCTCCGCGTGTCAACATTCAGTAGCGTCGACGAAGAAAATCCAAGCCCCGGCAGCGAAGACAACCCCTACGTCAAGTGGGATGCGTCAGGCTACCGCCTCCCCACCGACCTGGAATGGGAACTGGCGGCGAGGGGTGGCGACCCCACCAACCCGGCGTGGAACTACACCTACGCGGGAAGCAACACGATAGGCGACGTGGCCTGGTATAACGGCAACGCGGGCGGCGCGACCCACCCCGTGCGAGCGAAGGCCGCGAACCGCCTGGGCCTCTACGACATGAGCGGGAATGTCCAGGAGTATTGCTGGGACTGGTTTTCGGGCACTATAACGGCGAGTACGCCGCTCACCGGCAAGGTTTCTTACAGCAGTGCGGGGCGTTCAATAAAGGGCGGTTCTTTCTACAACGGGGCCACGACCAGCGTAGTGACCGACCGGAATTACGCCATGATACCGCGGAGCGCCGGCTACAACTGCGGCTTCCGTGTCTGCACGTCAGGGGACTAACCAAAACCGCTCCGCGAAAAGTCCCCCGTGGCAGCCGGATATCCGTCCGTGGCAGCCGGATATCCGTCCGTGGCAGCCGGATATCCGTCCGTGGCAAACGGGTATCCGTCCGTGGCAAACGGATGTCCGTCCGTGGCAAACGGGTATCCGTCTGTGGCAAACGGATATCCGTCCGTGGTAAACGGATATCCGTCCAGGAGAAAAATTGCTGCGCAATTTTTCTCCTGGAGTTTTGCCCCGGTTCCGCGCCGTGCTCAAAACGCCCTTAGGCGTTTTGATCTTGGGAGTTTCGGCTTGCGCCGAAACTCCAGGCAGGAATGTCCTGCGTAATACGGTGGGGCAAAACTCCTAAGGGCAAACGCCGTAGGTGTTTGCCCAGCGGACGCAAGGCCGCCCGGGGCATGCCTCTATGCGGAAGAACGCCAACCCCATTAAGCTGGATAAAAAGGGCAGGGACAGAAAAACGGGGTTGCCCCATATACCCGTATACGTCGCTTCGCTCCGTTTGCCGAGTGGAAGGATTGACTGGGCGCTTCAGTTCTGCGAACTGCCGCGCCCGGCGTCATCGGCGTGAGAGAATACCGGCCAGGCCAAAGCCTGCGTCGAAAAGGCCACGGCCGCTTAACGGGTATATGGGGCGGATTTTTCTGTCCCTGATTATGGCAACAGGGTTATGGGGTTGGCTTGACTGGACAGGGTGCGTCTCTCTGCCGCGGCCCGCACCAGGGCGGTACTGAGGGGCGGATCGCCCCCCGCCCCCACGGAGTAGATTTTTCTGTCGCTGCTGTTTTGGCCGGTTATGGGGCGGGCCTGATAAAATCCTTGCAAAGCGCGGCCCACCGGGGTATAATTAAGCATAAGGAGACCACCATGAACGCTGCCAGAACTGCCCTCTTGGTTACCGCGCTCTCTCTTGCCCTTGCCTGCAGGTTCCCCGGCGGGCACGATAACGGCGCGGGCGGCCCGGCGCAGGTAACGCTGAGCGTAGGTACCGGCGCCCCGGCGCGGAGCGTCATGCCCGGCGCCTGGGGGCCTGCGGATAACCGCGCGGGCAACCACGCCGACAAGTACCGCGTTGTCTTTACGCCTGCGGGCGGCGGGACGGCGGCGCTCTCTTTACCATGAGCGGCAGCGCCGCCGTTACCGGCAATCGCGTGGGCATCTCGGATGCCGGTGAATTTGAAGGCGGTGTGAGTTTTGGGGGAGGGGTCTACGTAGTGAACGCAGACTTTGTTATGGAAGGCGGCGAAGTTTCGTATAACGCCGGTGTATATATGGGCGGCGGAGTGGGGGTCTTTGCCAAGAACAGGGACGCCAGTTTTACCATGAAGGGCGGGGTCATCAAGGGCAATTTTTCCAACTGCTACGGCGGCTCGCTGTATCTTTATGCGTATACCTCGCGTAACGTGAGTTTCGTTATGGAAGGGGGCGTAATCTTCGGCTATAACGATGTGGATGACGGCGTAACAATACCTGTTCCAGAAAGCGGCGCCGGCTGGAAGAATGCGTACGATACTGTTTTCTCCTCACCGTCTTCAGGGTTACTGCAGAACCTGGGCGGCCTCGGCAGTAAGGGTATTGACTACGACCACGATGGCTCCGGTGTAGTTGAATTAAAGTGGGGCGCATCGGGCACAACACAATCCTGCGGCAAGGGCTGGCCTCTTTCCGGCGGCTTTCCCGCGCTGGGTTTCTCGAATAACGGCATGGCCGGGGGCGGAATCAGGGAAAATGGCACACCCGGCGGGTATATAGGCAGCAGCAATCTCGGTAAAACCCTCTGGGCGATACCCGCTGGCGCGGATTAGGCGGAGTGACGACGGCATCCCGTTTCCTCCCCCCTTCCCCCCGGCGCCCGCTTTGCGCTATGCTGTCCTATCCCTATGGATGACATTTTTCAGGCGGGGGCGGCGCCTCAGGCGGAGGGGCCGCTGGCGGACCGGATGCGGCCGCGCACCCTGGACGAGGTGATCGGGCAGGATCACATTGTGGGGCCGGGCCGGCTGCTGCGCCGGGCCATACAGGCGGACCGCCTCTCCAGCGTGATCTTCTACGGGCCGCCCGGCACGGGCAAGACGAGCCTGGCGCGGGTAATCGCGAATACGACCCGCAGTACCTTCGCGAGTCTCAACGCGGTGCTCACCGGCATTAAGGACATCCGCGAGGTGATCGACCATGCGGACGAGCGCCGCCGGCTCTACGGGAGCCGCACTATCCTGTTCGTGGATGAGGTGCACCGCTGGAACAAGGCCCAGCAGGACGCGCTCCTCCCCTGGGTCGAAAACGGCACCGTCATTCTGGTGGGGGCCACGACGGAAAACCCCTTCTTCGAGGTGAACCGCGCGCTCGTGTCACGGAGCCGCATCTTCCAACTGAAGCCCCTCGAGCCGCGGGATCTGCGGCTCGCGGCGGAGCGCTGCCTCGCGGACCGCGAGCGGGGCTACGGCAAGTGGCGGGTGGTCTTCGCCGAGGGTGCCCTCGAGCACCTGGTCGAGGTGGCCGGCGGGGATGCCCGGAGCCTGCTCAACGCCCTCGAACTGGCGGTGGAGACGAGTCCGTGGGATTTGGGGGGAAGTCTCCCCCCTCGGCCCAGCCCGCTGCGCGGTCTTGGCCTACCCCCCTCAGCGGGGGACACCCCCGCAACGCCCCCGTCCATTACTCCCGGTAGTAAAACCCCACTCCCTACTCCCCACTCCCCACTCCCCACTCCCCACACATGGCCCCCTCCTGAAGGGGTGGAGATTTTTGTCAGCATGGAGGCCGCGGAGGAGAGCATACAGCGCCGGGCCGTGCTCTACGATCGGGATGGGGATTATCATTTTGACACGATCAGCGCGTTTATCAAGAGCGTGCGGGGGAGTGATCCGGACGCGGCGCTTTACTGGCTGGCCAAGATGGTGGCGGCCGGGGAGGATCCGGCGTTTCTGTTCCGGCGCATGATCATTCTGGCGAGTGAGGATGTGGGGCTGGCGGACCCGCACGCGCTCGAGGTGGTGATTGCGTGCGCGCAGGCGTTTGACCGGATCGGGTTCCCGGAGGGGAACTTTCCGCTTGCCCATGCCTGTTTGTATCTGGCGTCCGCGCCGAAGTCCAATTCCTGCATGGCGTTTTTTGACGCGCTGAAGGAGGTCGAAAAAGAGGACGCGGAGGTGCCGAATCATCTGCGGGACGCGAGCCGCGACGCGGAGGGCTTTGGGCATGGGGCGGGTTACATTTATCCGCACGCGTTCCGGGAGCATTGGGCCGCGCAGCAGTATCTGCCTTCGGCGCTGCGGGGTATGACATTCTACCTGCCGGGGCGCCTCGGCTACGAGGGGACTATCCGCGCGGAGGTGCTGCGGAAGCGGGAGATCCAGGCGGCCGCGGTGCTGGGCGAGGGGGCGGGGGCGAGTCCGCTCGAGGCGGCGGCGGACGGTGAGGCGCTCAGTTGGTCCGCGGCCGCGCCCGGGCGGGAGCATTGGTTCAAGCGGCTTGAGTCCGGGCGGAGCGGCCTTCTGATCGCCGACCGGGACGCGATCCTCTCGCGGGCCCCGCTTGCGCGGCAGGATCGGGTGCTGCTCCCCCGCTCGGATGACGGGCTCCTGCTCTGGGAGGCCCTGCGCCGCGTCCCCGAGGGCCTGGCGGCCGCGCTCGTGACGAACGAGACCGCGAAGGAGGCCCTGCTCCGCTACGCTGCGACCCTGGACGAGGACGAGCAGCCGCGGGTGGCGGTCCTTGCGGGCGGAGATCTGCTCCCGGAGCCTGCGGAAGCGGAGCGGCTTTTCGACTGCGGGGTCTTCGACTGCGTCATGGCGCGGGAGCCCTGGCGGAGGCGGGGCTCGCAGGCGGAGTTTGCCGCGTTCGCGGAGCGCGCCGCGCGGCTCCTTGCCCCGGGCGGGAGGGTATCGCTCTTGCAGTCGGCGCCGCGCATGGGGGAGCGCATCTCGCGGGTGCTGGCATCCTGCGGCGACTCCCCCCTCGAGGGGGACCTCCTCGAGGCCCTGGCCGCGGCCGAGGAGGCCTTCTTTGCCCATGACGAGCGCCTCAATTGGGAGCCTGCTGCCCTCGAGGGGGCCTTTACGGAGGCGGGCTTTGTCACGCGGATGACGGTCATAGCCCAAAAAGAGTACCGCCTGCTGACGCGGGGGGACCTCGCGCGCTGGTTCGACGCGGAGCAGTCGGCCTGGGGCGCGTTCGTGCGGGAGCGCCTCGGGGAAGCGGCCTTCGACGCGGTGCGCCGCGCCCTCGAAGAGCGCGCCGCCCAGGGCCCGGTCGAGTGGCGCTGGCAGGCCCTGGGAGTGGCGGCCGGCCTGCCGCCGGCTTGACTTTCCCCCCCTTTTTCGGTAACATACCCCCGATGAAAGCGCAGATAACCATCAGGATAGAGCGGTACCGGTGCTACTGCATCATCGCGGCGGTGCTCATAGGGCTGGCCGGGCTCCTCCTGGGGGCGTCGGTCATTGCCGCGCTCACGGGGGCGCGGGGTCTGGGCGCGGCGCCGGGGGCCTTCCTTGCCCGCTCGTACGGCATCCTCGCGCTGGCCGTGCCCGCCTACCTCGTCGCCGCGGCGCTGCTCCTTATTGCGCGCGGCTTCAGGGCAGACCGGCTCTTCCTCCTCTGCTGCTCGGCTGTCCCCTTTTTCACCCTCGCGGTCGGCTACTCCTGGGTCAGGAACATCGACCTTATCGCGCTGGAGCACCCCTTCTTCGGCTCGACCGGCCGGCTGGGGACTGCCTTCATCTTTATCAACATAGTCCTCGCCGAGGTGCTGCTAATCATCCTGCTGAAACAGATTTTCTTTCCGTCCAAACCCGTGCGCCCCGCAAAAGAGCGCCTCCTCCCTTCCCCCTCTCCCCTTGGGGGCCTGGCGCGGGAGACCCCCGCCGAGGATCTGGGCGGCGTTTTTCTCGCGCTCATTCCCCCCCCGCCGCAAAAGGCCCTGCCCTGGGAAGGCACCTTCATCGCGCTGCCCCCGCCCCCGGCAAACGCGGACGCGGCCTCGGGGCTTGAAGATGACGCGGATGCCGAGGCATTGCGCGAAGAGGCGGCGGGGTTAATTGAAATGGGGTTGGATGATGACGAAGACTCGGACGCCGCCGACGACCCCCGCTCGCTCATTAAGCGGGCCCTGAGCCGTCTGCGGGAACTGGAGGCATCAGCGGAGCAGTTCAGCGAAAACGCGGATATTGGTGCTGTTAGAGATAATGGTGATAATGACGGTAATGTCAATATTGATGATAATAACGATAATAACGATACTTGCGATATTAGCGACAATGATGATAACGACGATATTGACGATAATAGTGATACTGATGATATTAGAGATATTGACAATAATAGCGATATTAGCGATAACAATGATATTGACGATATTGGTGATACTATCAATATTGAAAATACTGACGATACTGGAGATATTGACACCGACGATGACGTGGAGACGGCCCTGGCCCGCGCGGAGGAGGAGGCGCAGAAGCATAAGCCCTTCGTACCGACGGGGAAACGCGGCGCCTCTCCGTACGCGGTGCCCATAGGCGGCATTTTGAATCAGTACCCGGATGGGCAGTACTGGGTCATCGACGACGCGACGCGGCAGGCGGCGCTGGTGCTCAAGGAAACGCTGCGCGAGTTCAAGATACAGGCGGAGGTCACCGGTATCCGCAAAGGGCCGGTGATCACCATGTTTGAGATACTGCCGGCCCCCGGGGTCAAACTCTCGAAGATCGTCAATCTGCAGGACAACATCGCGCTGCGCCTCGCGGCGTCCTCGGTGCGCATAGTGGCCCCGATTCCGGGGAAGCACGCGGTGGGCATCGAGGTGCCGAACCCGCGGCGGAGCATCGTCAGTTTCCGCGAGATCATCGAGGGGGAACTGGGCCGCGAGGGCAAGCCCCTCGAGGTGCCGGTCGTGCTCGGCAAGGACATCACCGGCGGGGCGGTCACGGTCGACCTCGTGTCGATGCCCCACCTGCTCATCGCCGGCTCGACCGGCTCCGGCAAGTCGGTCTGCGTCAACACGATGATCCTCTCTATCCTCTACCAGCGCCCGCCCGCGGAATGCCGCCTCATCCTTATCGACCCGAAAATAGTCGAACTCAAACTGTACAACGGCATCCCGCACCTCCTCACGCCGGTCATCACCGAACCGAAGCGGGCCTTTCAGGCCCTCCAGTACTGCATCTTCGAAATGGAGCGCCGCTACTCCTGCCTCGACTCGATGGGGGTGCGGGACATCAAGAGTTACAATCGCAAGGTCCGGGAAAAGGGCATCGCGGCGGAGCACATTCCCTACATCATCGTCGTAATCGACGAGTTTGCGGACCTCATGGCGACGACCGGCAAGGAACTGGAAAGCACGGTGGCGCGCCTGGCCGCCATGAGCCGCGCGGTGGGCATACACCTGGTGCTTGCGACGCAGCGCCCCTCTATCGACGTGATCACCGGCCTTATCAAGGCGAACATCCCGAGCCGCATCGCGTTCATGGTGGCGAGCAAGATGGACAGCCGCATCATCATCGACATGGTGGGCGCGGAAAAACTGCTCGGCAAAGGCGATATGCTCTACGCCGGGGTAACCGATCCCTTCCCCATCCGGCTGCAGGGGGCCTTCGTCTCCGAGGAGGAGGTCGAGCGGGTCGTCGATTGCGTCAAGACCCTGGGCGAGCCGGATTACATTGACGATGAAATGTTTTACGATGACGATGATGACGACGGCGATGATATGCCGTTTCAGGAGGGGGACGACCCGCTCTACGACAAGGCCCTCGAGATCGTCGTGCAGCAGGGCAAGGCGAGCGCCAGTTACATTCAGAGGCGCCTCAAGATCGGCTACAACCGCGCGGCCCGCCTGGTCGAGGAGATGGAGCACCGCGGCGTCGTAGGCCCTGCCCAGGGCTCGAAGCCGCGCGATCTGCTGAGGGGTGTATGATCACGCATATCCTTTTCGATCTGGACAATACCCTCTACTCCGCCGCCTACGGCCTCGAGGATAGGGTCTACCAGCGGCTCATCACCTACGCGGCGGATTTTCTGGGCGTCTCGATCGAGGAGGCGGCGGCCATGCGGGGCCGGAGCATAGCGGCGTACGGCACCACCCTCGAGTGGCTCATGGCGGAAAAGGGCTTTTCCGGCGTGGAGGAGTACCTGCGGGTCGTGCACCCGGAGGACGAGGCGGACGCGCTCCGCTTCGACCCGGGCCTGCGGCCCTTCCTCGAAAGTCTCGACCGGCCCCTCGCTATCCTCACCAACTCGCCGATGTTCCACGCGGAGCGCATCCTCGACAAACTGCGGGTGCGCGACCTCTTCCCGCGGGTCTTTGACATCTGGAGCAACGGCCTCAAAGGGAAGCCCGAACCCGCCGCCTTCTACCGCGCCCTGGACGCGCTCGGCGCGACTCCGGAAAGCACCCTCTTCATCGACGACAACCACCGCTACGTGGCAGGCTACAACGCGCTCGGCGGCCGGGGCCTCTTCCTGGACGAGTTCGACGAGATGCCCCAATTCCCCGGCCCCCGCATAACGCGCCTCGCGCAAGTGGGGGATTTTGTGGGGGAGTAGTGGGGGAGGGGAGTGGCTTGCGGAATGACGGCAGCAAATTTTCTATGCGTTTATCAAAAAAATTTTTGATAGGGGGCTTGACTTTTTTTATCATATATCCGATACTTTAAATGCGGAGTAGAGCAGTTGGCAGCTCGTCGGGCTCATAACCCGGAGGTCACAGGTTCAAGTCCTGTCTCCGCAAGCCGAATGCCGGCAAAGGGCTTGACTCTTTTTTGCGGATACGGTATCTTATTGTTATGTTGATTGCGGGAATAGCTCAGTGGTAGAGCGCGACCTTGCCAAGGTCGATGTCGCGGGTCCGACTCCCGTTTCCCGCTCAAACAGGCTGCCAGGCGCGGCGTTACGCGCGCTGTTCCGAAGAACGAAGCTTCCCCACACTTTCACCCTCGCAGAGCGTCACCGGCAGGCGCACTATGCGCTCCGCGAGGGGCTCCCCTTTTATGAGCGCAAGGGCCTGCTTGATCGCGTGGAATGCCTTTAATGACACGTCCTGGCGCACGGTGGCGAGGCGGGGGCGGCACTGCACGGAAAAAATATTTCCGTCGAAGCCGGCGATGGATACGTCCTGGGGGGCGTGAATGCCGCAGTCCCCGAAGGTGGTGAGTGCGTCGATGGCGTAGAAGTCGGACGCGAAAAAGAGCGCGGTGCAGCCGGCCATGCCGCGGGCGGCAAAATCGCGCAGGAAGGCGCGGCGCGCGTCACTTTTGTAGTGCAGGGGGATATAGAGCGCCGGCGCCAGGCCCGCGGCCTCGAGCGCGTCGGTGCAGCCGCAGAGCCGCTCGTAGTCAGCGCCGAGCGCGATCTCGCCGCCGGCCAGGAACGCGATACGCCTGTGCCCCCTGCCGATAAGGTACTCCGCCATAAGAGCGCCCCCCCGCCGGTCCTCGAGGCCCACATTCACGTAAGAAAGACCATCATCGTTAAAGTAGGAATCGATAAACACGAGGGGGATACGGGTATTCCGCATGAAACGGGTGCAGTCATCCCATAAACTGCCGAGCACGATAAGGCCCTCGACGTTCCAGGATTCCGCCATGCGGATGTTTTCTTCGACGCTGGCGGAGGTGTAGAGGAGCATGAAATAGCCCGCGCGCCGTATCTCTCGCTCGAGCGCCCCGATGATCTCGCTGAAAAACGGGTCCTGCACGATGTTCTGCTCGTCGCGGCGCTCCCAGGTGAGGATAACGCCGATGAGGCGGGAGCCGTGATTGCCGAGCAGCCTGCCCCCCATGTGGGGAACATACTTGGTTTCGGCGATCACGGCCCGGACCTTTTCGAGCGTCGCGGCCTTCATCTTGTGCTCTCTGCCGTGCAGCACATGCGATACCGTGGCCGGGCTTACCCCGGCCATCTGCGCAAGTTGCTTTACCGTGAACATCGGGGCGCTGTCTTAGTTCGCCTTCGGCTTGCGGCCCCGCTTCGCGCCGGGCTTGGCGTCGGCCTTCGCCGCCTTCGCCGCCTTCGCGGGCGCGGCGCTGTTTTTCAGCACGGCCTGGGCCGCGGCGAGGCGGGCGAGCGGCACGCGGTAAGGCGAGCAGGACACGTAGTTAAGGCCCGTCTTGTAGCAGAAGTCGATGGCCAGCGCGTCCCCGCCGTGCTCGCCGCAGATGCCCAGCTGCAGGTTCGGGTTGATGGCCCGGCCCTCGCGCGCGGCGTACTGAACCAGGTAACCCACGCCTTCGATGTCGATCGAGTTGAAGGGGTCCACATCGAGGATTTTTTTGTTGAGGTAGGCAGGCAGGAACCCCGCGATGTCGTCGCGGCTGAAGGCGAAGGTCATCTGGGTGAGGTCGTTGGTGCCGAAACTGAAGAAGTCGGCATACTTTGCGATGTGCCCGGAGCGCACCGCGGCGCGGGGCACCTCGATCATCGAGCCGATCTTCACCTTAAGGCTGACTTTGGCCTCGCTGAAGACCCGCTTAAGCACCGCCTCGACATGGGGGCGGATTTCCTTTAGTTCGCGCGCCGTTACCACGATGGGGATCATGATCTCCGGCGTCACCTTGATCTTGTTTTTGATGCACTCGACCGCGGCGCACGCGATGGCCTCGACCTGCATATCGTAGATCTCCGGGTAGGTGATCGCGAGGCGGCAGCCGCGGTGCCCCATCATCGGGTTGGCTTCGTGGAGCCGGTCGATCTTCGGCTGCAGGGCCTTGGGCTTTACCTTGAGGTACGCGGCCAGTTCCGCGATGTCCTCTTTCGTCTTGGGGACGAACTCGTGGAGCGGCGGGTCGAGCAGCCGGATGGTCACGGGGCGGCCCTCCATGGCCTTGAAGATGCCGAAGAAGTCCTTCTGCTGAAGCGGGAGGATTTTTTTCAGGGCCTCTTTCCGCTCGTCCGCGGTGTCGGCGACGATCATCGCGCGGAAGTGGATCAGTTTTTCTTTATCGAAAAACATATGCTCCGTGCGGCAGAGCCCCACGCCCTGCGCGCCGAACTCGAAGGCGAGTTTCGCGTCCTCGGGCTGGTCGGCATTCGCCCAGACCTCGAAGCCCTTGAGTGTGCCCCGCACCGAGGCCTTTGCCACGGCATCGCACCAGCCGAGCAGGGTTTTTACCCCCTCGTCCTTGGACAGGTCGGGGTTGATGAGCGGCAGTTTGCCCTCGAAGACCTCCCCCGTGGAGCCGGAGATGGTGAGCCAGTCACCCTCTTTGAAGGTCTTGTTCCCGATGAGCACCTTTTTGCCCACGACCGTGGCCCCCTTCGCGCCGGACACGCAGGGCCTGCCCATGCCCCGCGCCACCACCGCCGCGTGGCTTGTCATGCCGCCGGTGGAGGTGAGTATGCCCTCGGACACGTGCATGCCGCTGATGTCCTCCGGGCTCGTGTCCTTGCGCACCAGGATGATCTTTTCTTTGCGCGCGTGCCAGTCCTCCGCGTCCTTTGCGCTGAACACGATGCGGCCGCAGGCCGCGCCCGGGGACGCGTTGATGCCCTTTGTGAGGGGCTTCGCGTTCTTGCGGGCCTCGACGTCGATCATGGGGTGCAGCAGTTGATCGAGATGACCGGGGCTGACGCGAAGGATAGCCTCGTTCTTGTCGATAAGTTTTTCTTTCACCATGTCGAGCGCGCACCTGACGGCCGCGGTGCCCGCCCGTTTCGCGTTGCGCGTCTGCAGCAGGTACAATTCACCCTGCTGGATAGTGAACTCCATGTCCTGCATATCGCGGAAGTGGTTTTCAAGCCGGTCTTTGATCGCCACCAACTGCTTGTAGACCTTGGGGTTCCGTTTTGCCAGGGCCGCGATTTTTTCCGGTGTGCGGATGCCGGCCACCACATCCTCGCCCTGCGCGTTCATTAAGTACTCGCCGTAGAACTCTTTCTCGCCGGTCGAGGGGTCGCGGCTGAAGCAGACGCCGGTGCCGGAGTCCTCGCCGAAGTTGCCGAAGACCATGGACTGCACGTTCACCGCGGTGCCCTTTATGCCGGTGATGTTTTCGAGTTGACGATATTTGATCGCCCGCTCGTTCATCCACGAGCCGAAGACCGCGTCGATTGCGCCCCACAACTGCGCTTGCGGGTCCTGCGGGAAGTCCTTCTTCGCGTGCTGCCTGACTATGCGCTTGTACTCTTCGACGAGCGCGCGCAGGTCATTTTCGTCAAGGTCGGTGTCGAGGCTGACCTTTTTCTTTTTCTTGATGCCCGCGATGGCCGCCTCGAACGCGTCATGAGGTACTCCCATCACCACATCGCCGTACATCTGGATGAAGCGGCGGTAGGCGTCCCACGCGAAGCGGGGCTTGCCGGTCTTTTGCGCGAGGCCCTTTACGGACGCGTCGCTTAAGCCCAGGTTCAGGATGGTGTCCATCATGCCCGGCATAGACACGGGCGCGCCGGAGCGCACGGACACCAGCAGGGGATCGTCCGGATCCCCCAGTTTCTTCCCCATGGTCTTTTCGAGCCGCTTCAGCGCGCTTTGCACCTGCGCCTCGAGCCCCGTGGGGTACGCGTTCCCGTGCTCGTAGTATGCGGCGCATACTTCCGTCGAGATGGTGAACCCGGGGGGCACGGGGATGCCCAGGTTCGACATTTCCGCGAGATTGGCGCCCTTGCCGCCGAGAATGTCCCGCATTTTGGCGCTGCCTTCCGCCGCGCCATTCCCAAAAAAGTAAACATACGTGGCTTTTTCTTTTGCCATTGTGATCCTCCAAATATGGGGATAGTATAGATGGTTCGGGGGGAAATGTAAAGAGGGCGATAAAGATGCTCTGTCATTCCGCGAGGCGCGGAGTGACAGAGTCTTGGGGTTTCTGAGGAAGCTCCCTCAGGCCTCCCGCGAATCGAGGAGGATAGTGACCGGGCCGTCGTTCGTGTAAGTCACATCCATGTGCGTTTGAAAGACGCCGGTCTCGCAGAGCAGGCCCAGTTCGCGGATACGCGCGATGAAACGCTCGTAGAGCGGCCGGGCCGCTTCGCCGGACGCGGCGTTGTTCCACGAGGGGCGCCGGCCCTTGCGCGCGTCCCCGAGCAGCGTGAACTGGGACACGGCCAGCACCCCGGCCCCCTCGACCATCTCCTTCGCGAGGCGCTCCTGCAGGGACAGGTTCATGATGTTGTGGTCATCCTCGAAGATGCGGATACCCGCGGCCTTGTCCGCTATCCAGAGCGCGTCCGCGTCCGTGTCGTCCCGCGCGACGCCCAGGTACACGAGGAGCCCTTCGCTGATCTGGCCCTTCACGCGGCCCTCGACCGAGACGGACGCGTTTTTTACCCGTTGGATGACCGCTTTCATTTTTCCTCCAGGGTTTTCGGATCCAGCACCAGCGCGGTACCGTCCGCCCGCTGGGTCAGCAGGTTCCCGCCCGACAGGGTGACGGCCGCGTAGGGGTGCACCGCCGCCGCGGAACTCGCCTGGAGGACGAGGTTCAGATCGAAGCGCGCCAAAACGCGCTCCGGCGCTTCTTCTTCATACCCGGACGCGTCCGCGGTCACCATTGCGATTGCGTAGAGGTCGGCCCCATTGAGCCACAAAAGGCTCGTCGGCGCAATGTCATCATCCCCCTGCCGCACGGTCTCGAGGGTGTCGGCCGAAATCTCGACCAGGCGTATGCCCCCGCTGCCCGAAGCCTGCCCCGCTATCGCGAGAACCTTCCCCCGCACCAGGGTGAGCGTCCTTAAGTTGATGGTATTGACCGGCGAGCGGTTGAGCACCTGCTTCCCCTCCGCGCTAAGGGTGACCAACTGACCGAGGGACGAGTCCCTACTGGATACGATCGCCGCGAGTATGCCGGGCTCGTACGGGCCTGGCGAGGGGGCGTCCTGCGGGGGCGCCGCCGCTATCCGGGCGCTGTCCTCTTCGGCGGCCTGCCGCTCCTGCTGCGCCTCTTCACGCTTCTGCTCGGCCTGCTCCTGCTGTTTTTCCGCGGTCTTCTGCAGTTCCTGCTGCGCGGCTTCGTCCTCGCTCAGTTCCTCTTCCTGCCGCGCCAGTTCCTCTTCCCGCGCCGCTATTTTCTCCGGATCCGCGGCCGGGTTCTGCTTGTCCCGCTCGAGCGCCTCACGATCCTCGGCCAACTGCTCGCGGCGCTCTTCGATTTTCTGGCCTTCTTCTTTGGCCTCTTCGACCTGCGCCTGGGCGCGGCCCGCGGTCTCGTCGGCCTCCCGCTCCTTCAAATCGGCCATGCTCTCGCGCTGGGGTACGCCCATATCCTCGCCCGTGCGCAGTTCCTCGATGACTTCTTCGCCGGTGATAGCCCCCGTGTCGATCGCGTTGAGGGCGCCTGACTCGCCTGAACCGAGCGGCACGAACATGAGGGTGCGGCCCGGCCACTCGTCAAAACGCACCGAGATACCGGCTTTTTCCACGTCCTGATTTTTCATGACCTCGGCCTTGTAGCGCTCTTCAAAATAATTCCAATTACCCCGGTACACGGCATTGTAAATGGTGACAAACTCCGCCAGAAGCGCGGCGTCAGATGCCGTGTAGTTATAGGCCCCTTCGAGGTAGCCCTGCATGATCAGGCGGAGGTTCCGAATGTGATCGACCCCCGCGTCCGGCCCAAGCCCGATAATATCCGCGTTGAGTTTTTCGGTGCCGTCCTCCGAGATGGCATGGATGACAAAGTAGCGCCCCTCCGTGCCGGCTCTGAGCGCCCCGTCCCGTACGCTGAGCCCCAGCCCGTAGCCGATAGCGCGGATCTGCGCGCGGGTATCGATCCGCGCGTAGGGCCCTTCATAGTTGATAAAATCGACCGTGCCCGCGCTTTTTTCCAATTCCGCCCGATCTACTTCCTGCGCCCCAAGACCGAAGCCTCCGGCAAACAGCCATAGCGCCGCGCATGCGGCGCTGCTCCGAACAATTATTTTATTCATAGTGCACCTCTCTTGCCGATAGTATAGCAGGAGCGCGTAAGAATGACAAGGCCGCGTGGGGGGAGTGGGGGGCGCGAAGCGCTTGGGGGTCGTGATGCGGGAGAGTGAACGAAGGGCAAGGCGTGGACGGTGGAGGGTGCTTGAATGTTCGTCATTCCGCGGCTTGGAAACGGGACCGAGCGCTGTAGGCGCACCGTTCGTAGAACGGCATGCGCGTTCAACGCGCCCCCCTCTCCCCCGCGGAATCCAGACTCCGCGCTCAAGGCGCGGAGTGACGAACACGCCCCGTCATTCCGCGGCTCGACCCCTGCCGTCATTCCGCGGCTTGACCGCGGAATCTCCCCGCAAGGAGACTCCGCGCTCAAGGCGCGGAGTGACGAACACGCCCCGTCATTCCGCGGCCCGACCCCTGCCGTCATTCCGCGGCTCGACCGCGGAATCTCCCCGCAAGGAGACTCCGCGCTCAAGGCCTAAACTTGTCCCATAACTTAGATTAAGAATTTATCCACAGATTTACACAGATTTACACAGATAATCACCGATTTTCACCAAATTAAAGACACGATTAGTA
>JAISTO010000172.1 GCA_031272575.1 Treponema sp.
CAAAATGTATCCACAGATTTTTTATTACTAATCGTGTCTTTAATTTGGTGAAAATCGGTGATTATCTGTGTAAATCTGTGGATAAATTCTTAATCTAAGTTATGGGACAAGTTTAGCCCCAGAGAGCGGAGTTTTACTCCGCCAGATTCCGCAGGTTTTACCGCGGAATGACGGGGAAAATCCGTTTATGCGTTTATCCTGGGGGCGATCATTTTTCTCTTTCTTTTTTTCATAATATCCTGTATAATATCCGGTATGCCCATTGCAAAAAGGATGGTGATTCTTTTCGTGGGGCTGTTTCTGGCGGGCTTCTGTGGATATGCACAGGAACAACGACCTCGTATCGTACTGGCTGCTTTTTCTGCTTTGGGGCTTAGCCCCGAAGAAGAGCGCCTCGCGGAATCACTTATCCGCTCCTACCTCGCGGCCGGGGAGGAGCGCGCGGAACTCACGGCCGTGTACGACGCGGTTTCCGAAGGGGAACCGCAGCCCTCTCCTGCCGCGCAGAGCGTGTCGCTCGTTGTGCGCATATACCCGGAAGAGGGGCAGTTTATCCTCAGCCTCGAGTCGCGGAGCGGCGAGGTGGGAGAAGCCGGCGAGGTGTTTCAGTCCCTCAGCGCCCACAAGAGCGCGGCGGACCTGCTGCTTGCCGCGCGCTCGCTCCTCGACACGCACTTCGCGGCGCCGGAGCGCGCGAGGGATACGGGCGAGCCCCTTAGCGAGGGGGCAATCGCGGGCAGTTGGAGGGGCGGCCCCGGCATAGAGCGGGTCAGGCTCTGGAACGGCAAGGGCACGGTCTTCTTTTCGTCCGGCGCGCTTATGCTGGTGGGCTACACGTTTGAAGACAATACGCTTGTGGTAAGGCAGGTCTCCCGCAACAACTTCCGTTACTATCATCCGCTGCCGATAGCGATTGCGGAGTTCCTGGCTGTTGAGGCGGAGCCCATGGTGTGGCGGCTGCGGCTTTCGGGCGGGGGCAAGGTGCTGCGCGGCACCCGGACGAGTACGGCTGTGCAGATCGAGGACGGCCTGTTGGAGGCCCTGCTCCCGGGCACGGAAACCCCCGAGGAGTGGATAAAGCCGGGGTTTTAGCGCTATCATATGAGGAAGTTCAAAAACTTCAGTTTTTGAACTTCTACCTTAAAAAACGCAGTTTTGTAGCGCCTTTGGCGCGAAAAACTGCAAGAGCCTGTTCAAAAACCGTGCGCTTTAGCGCACAGTCGATATAGTTTTTGAACAGGCTCATATTAATAAAGGAGTAATCGATTATGGTATTGCTTGAAAACGACCAGGAAAGGGCGGCGGCGCTTTGCTCAAACACTTCCGCGCTCTTCAACGATTTCTATTCACTCACCATGGCGCAGGGCTATTGGAAAAACCGCCTGAACAAAAAAGCGGTGTTCGAAATGTTTTTCCGCAGGCAGCCCTTCGGCGGCGGCTTTTCCCTCTTCGCCGGGCTTGGCACACTTCTTGCACGACTTGAAACGTTCCGTTTTTCCAAAGATGACATCGTGTACCTTTCCGGACTCGGTGTCTTTTCTCACGATTTTCTCGATTTTCTCAAAGACTTCCATTTTACGGGAAATCTCTACTCGCTGGACGAGGGTACCGTCATCTTCCCGCAGGAACCGCTTATCCGCATAGAGGGCAGCCTTATCGAGTGCCAGATCATCGAGGGGATGCTGCTCAACATCATCAACTTTCAAAGTTTGATAGCGACAAAGACCGCGCGGGTCTGGCTCGCTTCCGGCAAGGGCCAGGTGATGGAGTTCGGGCTCCGCAGGGCGCAGGGGCCGGACGGCGCGATGTCCGCGTCACGCGCCGCGTACATAGGGGGGGCGGGGGGTACCTCGAACACGCTTGCGGCGCGGCTTTACGGCATACCCGCGCTCGGCACCATGGCGCACTCCTGGGTCATGGCCTTCCCCAGCGAGGAGGCGGCCTTCGAGGCGTACGCGGCGCTCTATCCAGACAAGACCATCTTCCTTATCGACACCTACGACACGCTGAAGAGCGGCGCGCCGAACGCGATCAAGGTGGGGAAGAAACTCGCCGCGGCGGGAAAGAACTTCGGCGTGCGCCTCGACTCCGGGGATATGCATTACCTCTCAGTGCAGGTGCGCAGGATGCTGGACGCGGCAGGCCTGCAGCAGGCAACCATCACCGCATCCAACGACCTCGACGAGGAGATCATCCAGGCGCTGCGGGACGCGGGCGCGCCGATCAACTCGTGGGGGGTGGGCACCCGCATGGCCACGGGCGCGGAGGACGCGGCCTTTACCGGCGTGTACAAACTCACCGCGCGGGAGACGCCCGAGGGCGCGTTCGAGGCGACGATCAAGTTTTCGGACCATCCGGAAAAAACGACGAACCCCGGCATAAAGCAGGTCTGGCGCATCAAGGACAAAAACGGCTTCGCGGTCGCGGACGTGCTGGGCCTCGATCACGACGGGGCCGGCAGCGAAACGATAGAGCGGGGCGAAACCTACACGTTTTGGCACCCCTCCGCGGACTACCGTCACTTTCAGCACACGGTCGAAGGGGACGCGCTTCCGCTCCTCCGGCCGCGCATCAAAAACGGCGCGCCGCTGCTGCCCTCCGACAGCCTCGACACCATCCGCGCCCGCGTACGCCGCGAACTCGACTCCTTCGATCAAAGTTACAAGCGCCTGCTGAACCCGCACATCTACAAGGTCTCGGTAACCGAACGCCTCCGCGGCATGAAACTGCGCTTAATTCAGAGCCGGCTGCAGTAGGGTGGACGGTGGAAAGCCAACTCCACCGTCTACCGTCCACCGTCCAAAAACAAGGAGATATCATGATACAGATACAATGTATACAGGGCGAAAAATTGAAAACCCTCACCCTCCCCCAGGGGACGCCTGCCGAGGCCCTGCTGCCGGAGTGGGGGACCCCGGAGGGGACGGTGGCGGCGGTGAAGGTGAACAACGCGATGCTCCCTCTTGCCGTGCTTCTCCAGGTGAACGCGCGGGTCGAGCCGGTGCTCCTCGCAAGCCGGGACGGGGCTATGATCTACCGCCGCTCCCTCGCGTTCCTCCTGGCCCTGGCCGCGAACGAAACGTTTCCCGGCAGGGGGCTCCGCATCGGGCACTCGCTCGGGGCAGGCTACTACTACACCTTCGCGGACGAAAAGAGACCCGCGCAGGCTGACATCGACGCGCTCAGCGCGGCCATGGCAGCGCTCGCGGCGCAGGACCTCCCCATCAACGTGTACCCCCTCTGCTACGAGGAGGCGCTCGCGCTGTTTGAAAAAACGCCCGCGACCGGCACCGCGGGGCTGCTGCGCTACCGCAACGACCGTGTCGTCTATGTGAACGAGTGCGCGGGCTTTGCGGACTTGTACACCGCGCCCCTCACGCGGAGCACCGGCGTACTGCGGGCCTTCGAACTGCGCGCGTACGAGGACGGCTTCCTGCTGCGCTTCCCGCACACGGGCGAGGGGGATTATATCGGCCCCTTCGAGGACAGCCCGAAAATCTTCGCCGTGTACCGCGAGTACAAGAAGTGGGGCCGCATCGTGGGTGTGCATTCGGTCGAGGGCCTCAACCGCCTCGCGGCAGATGGGGACATCCGCGAGTATATCCGCATTGCGGAGGCCTTTCAGGAAAAAAAGTTGGCCGAGATCGCGGACCGCATTGACGCGAAAAAAGGCGCGGTAAAGGCGGTGCTTATCGCCGGGCCCTCCAGTTCCGGCAAAACCACCACGGCAAAGCGCCTCTCGATTCAGTTGAAGGTGCTCGGCCTCGACCCCATTGCCATCAGCCTTGACGATTACTACAAGGACCGGAAGGACACCCCCCTGGACGAAAAGGGCGAGCCCGACTACGAGTGTCTCGAGGCGCTCGATGTGCCGTTCTTCAACGCGCAGTTGCTCGACCTCTTCGCGGGCCGCGAAGTCACCCTCCCCCTGTTTGACTTCAAGGCCGGCAGGCGGCGCGCGGACTCAGGCCGGCGCATCCGCCTCGAGGAGCGGAGTGTCCTGGTCATCGAGGGCATACACGGGCTGAACAACGCGCTCACCCCCCAGGTGCCCGCGGGCAAAACCTTCCGCCTCTATGTGTCCGCGCTCACGCAGTTGAACCTCGACGATCACAACCGTATCCCCACGAGTGACAACCGCCTGATCCGGCGCATGGTGCGGGACTCGCAGTTCCGCGGCGCGGGCGCGGCCCAGACCTTCGCGATGTGGCCCGCGGTGCAGCAGGGCGAGCGGGTGCACATCTTCCCGTTTCAGAACAGCGCGGACGCGGCCTTCAACTCCGCGCTCGACTACGAACTCGCGGTGCTCAAGTTTTACGCGGAGCCGCTCCTTCGCTCCGTCAAGCCGGACAGCCCCGCCTACGCCGAAGCGCTCCGCCTCCTCGCGTTCCTCGAAAACTTCGCCCCCATCGCGCCCGAGTGCGTACCCGGCCAAAGCATACTCCGCGAGTTCATCGGGGGGAGTGAGTTTTCGTATTAGCGGCGGCCCACTCCCTTGACGCGCTCCCTCAAGCCCTGCTATCATCCCCATAGTATGTCCAGATACCGTATCGATCTGAGCTCGAGTTCGTTCGAGCGCTTTATTACCGATCGGCTGCTCTATGTTGACAAGACGCTGTTCATAGAGCATTTCCTCGCGGAACTAAGCCAGGTGCTCCTCGTCACCCGTCCCCGCCGCATGGGGAAGAGTCTCAACATGAACATGCTCGC
>JAISTO010000210.1 GCA_031272575.1 Treponema sp.
AAAAAGTATCGTTTCGATAGTATCGATGTTAAAAATACTGATTCCCCTGAAAAAAGTCGAGGGGTCGGGGGTTGGGGGTTGGGGAGTGGGGAGTGGGGCGCGGTGTAGCATGGTTAGGAAGTAACCGCGAATTACGCGAATGAACGCGAATAATACAAAAGAATTCATTCGTGTCATTCGTATAATTCGCGTAATTCGTTAGCAACGAAGTTGCTACTAAATCCTGTCGATCCCGCGTCATTTTCCCCGGCCGCCCCCCACGAATAAAGCCCTCCCGCAAAGGCACGCACACCGCGCTGCGGCCAGCAGGCGGCGGGGAGACAACGGCTTCAGTGGGGGCAGGGGGCGGACGGGGAAAATGATTGGTAGGCTGAAAGAACGGCTAATGCACGCGAGACAGGGAATAACTCGAAGTAACATCGCACCTCTCTATGCGCATGGCATTAGGGGCAAAAAAAGACAAAACCCCGACAAAGGATACTGTACCGGATAGGGCGGTAGTAGCACACAGTTAAGATGTGGTCACTGTGACCGAGACCATATAGCACAAGGTTTTGGCTTCTTTTTGCCTCGAGCAAAGGCTTTAGGCCGCGTCATTTTCCCCGGCCGTCCCCTGCCCCTGCGGCAGGGGCTCTCCCCGCCGCCGTACGACCAAGGCCAGCGCGGCTGCGCTGCCGCCCCCCCTTGACTCCCCTCCCCTCTCCGCGCTTAAATAGCCGTATGTACGACTACCGTGAAATCTGGAAGCAGAAGGTCGCCGCGGCGCTGGGCGCCGTGTTGTCGCGAGAGGGGGAGGGCGCGGCCTCCGGTGAGATAGGCGAAGTCGCTGTCGAAAACCCGCCGCGGCCTGATATGGGGGACCTGGGCTTCCCCATGTTCGCGTTTGCGAAAAAATTCCGCAAGGCGCCCGCGCAGATCGCCGCGCTTGTGGCGGAGGCCCTGGGGGGCGGCGCGGCGCAGGCGCTGGGGCCTTACGTCAACATACAACTGGACCGGGCAGAAACCGCGCGGGAAGTCCTCGGCGCGCTCCTGGCCTCGGACTCTGAGCCCGGCCGTCCGGGCAGCCTCGCGGGGCAGCGTATCATGCTCGAGTTTTCAAGCCCCAACACGAACAAGCCCCTGCACCTGGGGCACCTCCGCAACGACGCGATCGGCGAAAGCCTCGCCCGCATACTGCGGGCCTGCGGCGCGGAAGTGCGCACGGTCTGCATCATCAACGACCGGGGCATCCACATCTGCAAATCGATGCTGGCCTACCAGGAGCGCTTTGCCGGCAAGACCCCGGCGGGCGAGGGCCGCAAGGGCGATCACTTCGTGGGGGACTGCTACGTCTGTTTCAACACGATGAGCAAGGATGACAAGGCCGCGGAGGAGCGGGCGCGGGCACTGCTCCGCGCGTGGGAGGCCGGGGACGCGGAGACGATCGCGCTCTGGAAAACGATGAACGGCTGGACCGTCGCCGGCATGAAGGAAACCTGGCGGCGCACCGGCGTGTCCTTCGACAAGTTCTATTTTGAAAGTGAGACCTACCAGCGCGGCAAGGAGCAGGTACTGCGCGGCCTGGCGCAGGGGCTTTTTTACCAAAGCGATGACGGCGCGGTCTGGGTCGACCTGTCCGGCCAGGGGCTCGACCAGAAGGCGCTGCTGCGGAGCGACGGCACCTCGCTCTACATTACGCAGGATATCGGCACCGCGATCTACCGCTACGAGGAGTGGCCCTTCGACCGCCTCATCTTCGTCGTGGGGAGCGAGCAGCAGTATCACTTTAAGGCGCTCTTCGCGGTGCTCGGCAAACTCGGGTGCCCCTGGGCAAAAAACCTCTACCACCTCTCGTACGGCATGGTGAATGTGCCGGAGGGCCGGATGAAGAGCCGCGAGGGCACGGTGGTGGACGCGGACGACCTGCTGGACGAACTCTCAAGCCTGGCGCTCGCCGAAATCCGCGAGCGGGACCGCGAAGAGACCCTTAAGGACGCGTCCGGCGCGGCGGAAAAGATCGCGCTCGGCGCGCTCCACTACTACCTGCTGCAGAACGACCCGTCCAAGGATATGCTCTTCAAAAAAGAGGAATCCCTCGCGTTCAACGGCAACACCGGCCCCTACCTCCAGTACATGGGAGCGCGCATTGCGTCCCTGCTAAAAAAAGCGGGGGACAAGGCCGCCGCCGCGCCCGCCCCCGAAGCCCTCGCGCTCCTCAGCACCGACGCGGAGTGGGAAGTGATCAAACTGCTGGGCGGGTACAACGCCCGTGTCGCGGCAGCGGGCGCGGCGCTCGACCCCAGCATAGCCGCCGCCTACGCGTACGATCTGGCCAAAGCCTTCAGCGTGTTCTATCACGACTGCCCCATCCTGCAGGCCCCCTCCCCCCCCCTGGTGGAGGCCCGCCTCGCCCTCTGCCGCGCCGTCCTCGCCGTCCTCCGCGATGCGATGCACCTGGTCTGTGTGCCGTTTCTGGAGGAGATGTAAGCGGTTCCCTAAGAGTGCTTGTAAAGCGCCTCTATGCCGGGTTCTTTCACGATGAGGACCGAACACTTTGCGTTGAACATAATCTCGCGGTGCGCATGCGCGATGATTTCACGGGAACTGCGCTCCCGTTCCCAGCCCCCGAGCAGGATCAGGTCGCAGTTTTTCTGTTCCGCGGCGGCGAGGATTTCGGTGTATACCGCGCCTCTGCGCAGTTCCCGTTCCACCTTGACCCCCTTCGCCCTGCCGAGTTCTTCTACGAAGGCAAGGTAGCGTTCGCCGTTCGCTTCGAGGCTCCGCTCGTAGTCGACGCTCTCCTCCTGGATGAAGATTTTGCTCAGCGTGAGTTGCCTTATCGTCGCGGTGTCTATCACGTAGACCGCGGTTAAGCGGCAGCGGTACAGTTTTGCCAGGACGATAGCGTACTTTGCCGCCAGTATCGAGGCGTCCGAACCGGTTACCGCCACAATCAAATGGGAAAAAAGCGGTTTTATCATTCTTTGCCTGCCTTTTTTTTGAGTAGTTTACTCGTGAAAAACGCGTCTCTGTCTCTTTCTTCCAGTGAGGACTCGATGTACGCTTTTGTTTCTTTTGCCGTAGGAATAACCATTTTTTCAAGCGCGTTGACGCGCCTCTGCGTCTTCCGCAGTTCCCGCGCGAGCCGCCAGGCTATAGTGCGCACCGTCGCCAGTTCGGTAAGCACCTTGAGCAGCGCAAAAAACGCCTGTACGGTTTCGTCGCATTCCGCGTACGAGGCCGCGGGGGAATACTTTAACTGCGCCTGCGGCAGTTTCACTTCCAGCCCCGGCAGAGTCAGGCCCGCGCTCGTGATCTGTTTTTCCTGCACGTCGAAGCGGTAGCGGATGTTCCCGGCGAGTTTGCGGGCACGTTCCCGGCCCACCACGACGAGCATGCGTTTCAGAGCCGGATACGCGCGGGAAAGTTCCGCGTCAATGTCATGCTCGAGCATCTTTACCTGCTCGACCTTCGACATCAACTCCATAACGAGGATCTCCCGCTTCTGCTCGAGAAGGTCGTAACCTTCGAGCGCGGTGTGGAGCCGCTCCTTTACCCGCAGCAGGTTGCTCTTGGTCGGCGCTATTTGTTCACGTGCCATACCTAAAAGATACTCCTATTTGCGGGTAAAGTCAAGGGTATCACCGTATCAAAATGAATTCGACGCGGCGGTTTTTCCACCAGTTGTTCCGGTCCTCGAAGGCCGCGACCGGCCTGCTGCCGCCCACGCCGACAGACGACAGGCGCCCGCGGTTCACCCCGAAATTCACGAGGAAATCCACGACGGCCCGCGCGCGCCGCTCGCTGAGGGGCTGCAGTTCGGTATCCTGCTCGGCCTGGGTACGTATAACCGGATTCGCATGGCCTTCAACCCGCACACGGTACTCCGGGAACTTGTTCAGAATCTGCGCGATGCGCCGCAGTATGCGGTTGTTGTTGTTCACCACATCCTGAGAAAGGCCGTTGAAGTCCGCGTTGTCCGAGCGGAACACGATAGACGGCACGTTGAGCCGCATCTGATCCCCATCCCGTATCACGAGGACGTCCACCCCGATGTGGCCTTCCAGTTTTGAGGTGTTGCCGAGTATGTCCGTCACCGTGTAGGTGTAGGGGTAGTCCGTCGCCGCCTGCACGAGTTCGCCCCGCTGGCTCCTGCCGTTCCAGGTCATACGGGGTGATGGGGCGCCTTTCCCCTCGACGCGGTAGAAACGCGGATGCGGGGGCTGGGGCTCGCGGATTTCGAAACTCCAGTCCGCGATGCCCGACGCATCCTTCGCCCCCAGGTTGATGGTCAGGACGTCGTTTTCGCCGTCGTTATCCGGGCTGAAGTACTCGGGGCTTGACGAGAAACTGAGTACCGGCCCCGCGGTATCTATGGTGATGGGCATCGCCTGCGCGGCGCTGCGGTCACCCTTGGTGTACTGCACGATGAGCTGCGGCGTGAAACTGCCTTCCTGCTGTACGCCCGCGGCATTTCTTCCGTCCCAGACGATCTGCGCGGGCAGCGTCTCTGTACCGCTGAAACTGCGGATGGTCTCGCCCCGCTCGTCCCTGATGTCGAGACGCCATAACTCGACCCCCTCCCGATGGGTCGCCGTAATGACGAGGCTGGCCGAGGACCAGCGCCGCGACCCGATGGCCTGCGCCGAACTGGTCAGCGAGAGGCGCGGGACGCTCGAGTCCATGCGTATGCCGTCGATCGTCTTCGTGAAGCGGTTCCCCGCCTCGTCCGAGGAGTTCAGGCTGAAACGGTAGGCCCCGTCCGCGGCCCGCGCCCCGCTTTGATCCCGCCCGTCCCAGATAAGTTCCGGGGCTCTGCCGGTCCAGTTCCAGGCGCGTACTTCTTTGCCGCTCTCCGAGGTGATCGCGGCGGTCCAGCGGTCGGCGCCCTCGGTGCGGACGTTGATCGGCAGCGTATCCCGCTGGCCGTCGGCGTTGGGGCTGAACATGGTGTAGGGCACGGAAACGTCCCCCACCGGGGCCAGGGTATCGATGACAAAGGGCTCGCTGACGGACGAGGGTTCGTTCCCCATGTCGTAGCGCACCTGCAGGCCGGCGCGGTAGGTCCCGTCCGGGGCCTTCGAACCGTCCGTCGCCTTGCCGTCCCACGAGAGGCTGGCAGGGAGGGCGCCCGTTCCGGTGAAACTGCGCACCGGGACGCCTGAGGTGTTGAGCATATCGACCTGCCAGGACGTTATGCCCTCGCTGAGCGCGGCCTGGGGCCGGAACGCGATAGTCCCCGCGCTGCCGGCGCTGCCCGGCGAGAAGGCGCGTTTGTCCGCCGCGATCCGCACCGGGGTATCGGCCCTGCTCATTGAAATGGAAAGCGGCGCCGGCACGACCCCGGTGTTCCCCGCCTCGTCCACGGCGCTCAGGCTGAACCGGTAGTCCCCGTCCGGCAGCGGGTTCCCGGCGCCGTCCCTGCCGTCCCACACGACCGACGGGGCGCTGCCTTTCCATGCCCAGGCGCGGACGACCTTCCCCTGCCTGTCCGCGATCCGGGCCTGCCACTCGTCATTCCCTTCGGTTGTTACGACGATGGGAATGTCCTCGCGGATGCCGTCACCGTTAGGGCTAAACGCCGTGTAGGGGACCGAGAAAGCAGCCCTGGGGGGGACCGTGTCGAGAACGAAGGGCTCGGTACGGGCCTCGGGCTCGTTCCCCTGTTCGTAACGCAGGACCAGAGAGGCCGTGTAGAGCCCATCCGGGGCCTTCGCGTCCTCGTCCGTCCGGCCGTCCCACGAGAGGCTGGCCGGCATGCGGCCGGAGCCGGAGAATGTGCGCACGGTATTGCCGGCCGCGTCCACGATTGCCGCACTCCACGAGAGCAGCCCGCTTACGACCGCGACTTCCGGCGTAAGGATGATGCGGTTCGCCGCGCCCTGCGCCGTTGGCGAGAATGCCTTCGCGCCGGCAGTAAACTTCACCGGCGTATCGGCCGTGCTTAAGGTGAAAGAGACCGGCATGGATATCATACTGTTGCCCGCCTGATCCGTGCAGGAGACGCGGTACGTGTACTCGCCGTCCGGGGCCACGCTGCCCCCGTCCGTCATCCCGTTCCAGGAAAACTCCTGGGGCAGCGCGCCGGTAAACCGGATGTTCCGCACAGGCGCTGCGCCCGGTTCCGCGTTGGCCGCCCGGATCTCCCCTGTCCAACTGACTTCGCGCGAGCCCATCTGGTTGAAGATGATCGTATCCCGCTTGCCGTCGTTGTTCGGCGAGAAGGTCGTATACTGCGGGGTGATCTGCGCGGCCGGCGGGGCCGAGTCCACGCTGAAGGCCGGGGATATGGCGTTGGCAAGGTAGCCATTCCTGTAGCGCACCGACAACTGCCAGTGGTAGATCCCGTCCGCTATGACCCGGCCGCGGTCGTTTTTGCCGTCGAATTCGATCTTTGACGGCGGAGCGGTCCCGTCCGCGGACGAGTAGGTGCGCTGTATGCCGCCCCGCTCGTCCAGGACGATCAGCGCCCAGCCGGAAATGCCGGTGTCGGAGGGCACCCCCACGAAGAGGGGCAGCGTATCCTTGACCCCGTCCCCATTCGGCGAGAACGAGGCGTCGCTGGCAAAGAAGGTGTCGGAAAAACTCAAACTCACCGTCGGCTGAATCGCGCTTATGACGACGTTATCGATCATCTGCGAAAAGTCGAGGCTCGGGATATTGGTGAAGGCGGCGTCATTCGAAGAGAGCACCGAGCCGCCGGTCATCAGCATCGAAAGGCTCCCGCTCGAGACGACCGGGATAACCACGCCGCGCTCAACGTCCACGCTGGCGCCCGCCGCCGTCATCGACATGGTGATGAACGAGTTTGCCCCCATGTCGATCACGTCCCCGGAACTGATCGAGATGCGCACCGCAGAGTCGTCGCCCGTGCGTATCTTGTCCCCCGGGTATAGGGGGAGCCCGCCCGAGGCCTGCTCCCAGACCGTCCGGCTCGACAACTGCCGCTGAACGATTCTCTCGACCCTCTGTACTTCGCCTATGGGCTGCTGGTTGATGATTATGAGCCTGCGGTTCACATCATCGAAGAAGTGAAAGCCCCCCCATGCGGCGCCGGCAAGGGGGAAAATGACAAAAATGATATTTGCGAGGGTTTGGAGAAATTTGTTCATGGCCTACTCCAGCGCCATGAGCAGCCTGCTCCGCAGCGCGGACACCCCCTTCAGCATGGGGAGCGTCTGCGCGGCGCAGTAGCGGACCTCGGCCGCGGACTTTTTCAGATCCGCCGCCTTGCCCGCCATCTCGAGTTTCCGCGCCTGCTCGGAAAGGTCCATAGCCCCGAGCATCGCGAGGGAACTCTTTATGCCGTGCGTCTTTATGGAGAAGTCCTTCCAGTCCCGCCTGCGCGCGTCATTGATGATCGCGTTTTTGAGGGGCTCGAAATCATCGCAGAACTGCTTGAGCATCGACTTGTAGAACGCGGGGTCCCCCGCGCAGAACTCGAGCCCGGTCTTGACATCGAGCCCGGGCACCTTCGAGACACGGGCGAGGGGGTCGGCCTCCGGAGCCGGGGCCTGCGCGGGGGCGGGCGCGGGCGCGCTTGCCGCGGGGTGCGGCGCCTGGGCGGGCGCGGGCGCGGCCTTGGCCGGGGCCGTCGCCGGGGCGGGCGCCGCGGGGTGCGGCGCCTGGGCGGACGCGGGCGCGGCCTTTGCCGGGGCCTTCGCCGGGGCGGGCGCCGCGGGGTGCGGCGCCTGGGCGGGGGCAGGCGCGCTTGCCGCGGGGTGCGGCGCCTGCGCGGGCGCCTTCGCCGGGGCATTCGACAGGGCGGAGTAGGCCGTGCCTATGCCGTCCGGGCTCTTGGTGAATAAAATTTTCTCCTGGGGGAGCCACTTGGCCAGGATCGCGTTCAGCGCCGGATCCGTCATGGGCTTCGAAAGGAAGTCGCTCATGCCGGCCTTGAGGCATTCTTCGGTCGTCTCGGTCATGGCGTTGGCGGTAAGGGCCACGATCGGCATAATCCTGAAGCGGCCCCCCTGAGCGCGGATTTTCTTCATGGCGGAGATGCCGTCCAAATTCGGCATAAGGAGGTCGAGGAAGACCAGATCGTAGCCATCGCCGGTTTTTTCTTTGGCGATGACCTTGTGGTACGCGTCGAGGCCGTCGCAGGCGGTGTCCGCCTTCATCCCGTGTTTTTCGAGGAAGCCAAGCGCTACTCTTAGATTGATCTGGATATCGTCCGTCACCAGTATCCGCGGGACGAAGCCGGTCCGCGCCCGCACGAAGCGATTGCGATCCTCGGTGCTCTTTATCTTGCGCAGGTCCCCCGGCACCAGCGGGAAGGTGACCGTAAAGGTGGAGCCCTTGCCGTACTCGCTTTCCACTTTGATCGTGCCGCCCATCATCTCGACCAGTTGCTTCGTGATCGCCAGTCCCAGGCCCGTCCCCTGAATCGTGCGGGTTTTTTGCGCGTCGAGCCGCTGGAAATTGCCGAAGAGTTTGGGAATTTCCTCTTTTTTGATGCCGATACCCGTGTCCTTCACCGTGAAGACGACATGCTGCTTGCCCGTCTTGTCCGTGCCGGCCCGCAGCATGGCCTCGACACTCCCCTCGGAGGTGTATTTGATCGCGTTGCTCATGATATTGGTGAAAATCTGCCTGACGCGAATCTCGTCCCCGAAAAGACAGCGGGGCACCCTCGGACTCTTTTTGGTAAGGAGCGCGAGAGACTTCGCGGCCGCGGAGAACGAATTCACCTTCCCCACGTTATCGAAGAGGGCGTACAGATCGTAATGCACCGGGACAAGTTCCAGTTTGCCGGCTTCGATTTTTGAAATATCGAGGATGTCGTTGATGATATTGAGGAGCGCGGTGGACATCATCTGGATATCGTGAAAGTAGGATAATTGCTTGGCCGTCAGGTTGCTGGCGTCCATAATTTCGATCATGCCCATAATGGCGTTCATGGGGGTGCGGATTTCGTGGCTCATCGTCGCCAGGAAGTCGCTCTTTGCTTTCGATGCCGCGTTCGCTATCTGCGTCTGCTTTTCCAGGGCCGCGGTACGATCCCGCACCGTGCGCTCGAGGCCCTCGTTCATATCCCGCAGTTCCTGGTGCGTCTTTTTCAGGGACTCGCTCATGCTGACGAAACCGGTCCCGAGCACCGCCAGTTCGTCCCTGCCTTTTACCTCCAGGTGGATGTCGTAATCCCCCTGCTTCACCTGCTGCACCGCCTGCACGAGGCCCTTAATCGGCCGCGTGATCGAGCGCGAGAAGAACCACGCAAAACTGATCGCCACGCTGAGGATCGCGACCGCCAGGTAGACGTTCCGCCTCACCGTCGCGCGGACGCTTTCAAACACGGTCGTGTAGGAGACCTGCGTCACCACGACCGAGTCGAGGCGCTGGAGTTTTTTGAAGGCGCAAAAGTACTGCTCCCCGGAAAGGTCTTTTATGACCGTCTGCATATCCATTAAGTCGGTGGCCATGAGGATGCTCTTGACCGCCTCGGTCTCCCGCGCGTCCCCCGCTTTGAGGGTGTCGCTGTTACTGTGCACGAGGAGCTCGCCGCCGCCGCTCAGCATGAACGATTGGCTGGTGCCCGTGCCGAAATCGGTTAGGTATTGTTGGGATGAAAAGAAGATCGCGATCCCCTGGGACTTGCCGGAATCCGTGGGAAAGAGCATCGCGATCATGGGGAAATTGAATTGACTGCTCACATTGCGGAGCACCGCGGAGCCGTACGCCGCGGCGTCGAGGTCGTCCCGCACCGTGCCGAGGACCGTGTCGAGCAGGCCGGTGTCGATTTTGTTGACCGCGAAAAAGGAGTCGTTCACCAGGCGGATCTCCGGGCTGTCCGTGCCGGTAACCCCGCCGGCCACCACTATGGCCGCGATGCCGCGGTGTACGCGGAAGAAGTTTTCCATGGAGATATCGCGCAGGGACTGGGACGGCGAGGCGGCCAGCACCCCCAACTGGAGGCGCGATTCGTCCATTATGCTCTGGATCGATTCCTCGACCCGTTGAGAGCGCTGCTGGTTCGTGTAGTAGTTGTTCGCCTCGGCGGTGACGCGCACGTCCCCCGAGATGATCACCGAGATGATCAGGGTATTGACCACCAGCGCGAGCAGCAACAGAACAACGACCCCCGTGCCGAATTTAAGCCAGAGGGGACGCCGGACGCGCTCAATTTTGACCTTAGACGCCTTTTTTTTTGCAGCCATTACATTTCCTTTATAATCTCCTGCGCAATATCCATAACCTGTTGAATGTTGTTGTTGTGCAACGCGAACAGCATGCGTTTCATTTTAAGGGTGACAAAACCGGAGTACAAATCGAGCGGAAACTCGTCGATCGCGCTTTGTATGCCCACGACGTTTCCCTTTTCGCATGCCTCGATGACCGACTTCATTCTTCGCCTGAGGAAGAGCATCGCCTGATCGGCGGACGCGCCCAGTTTGAGCGCCCGGTACACCTTGTTCAGAAGGGTGGCCCCCTGGTACGGCTTCACGATGTAATCTTTGGCCCCCATGCTGACCACCGTTTTTATCACGTCGGTGTCTTTGTCGGATGTCACAAAGATGACAGGGATATACCTGCAATCCGGATGCTGCAGGATCGTCTTGAATAAATCGATGCCCGATATGCCCGGCATTTCGATGTCGAGCATCAGCAGGTCGAAGTAGGTGCCGCGAAGCATGGAGAGCGCTTCCTGCCCGCCCTTCGCGAGACTTACCCCGTAACTTTGCGCCAGCACTTTTTGCGCCAGTGTAAGACAGATGGGCATATCGTCCACCACAAGCACCCGCGGCCGCGTCGAAGCCCGTATGTTTGCGGAAATCTGTTCGGGTTTTATCTCGCCCTTGTTTGCATCCAGAGTCATTTTAGCCTCCCGTTGCGCGTCTCTGAAAAGTCAAGGTGACTTTTTAGAGACGCTTACTGTTTGAAGAATGCCGCTATCTTCGCGAACAGTTCCTCGTAAGTATCCACCGCTGATATACTGCTGTGGGTTTCGCGAATGCCCGCCGGGGGCCGGAAAAGGCAGCCCGCGGACGCCGCGCCGATCATCGCGAGGTCGTTGAACGAATCCCCGGCGGCGAAGACCTCCATGTTGAGGCCGCGCAGCGCCTCGACCGCACGCTTCTTGCCCTCCGTCTGCCGCAGCCGGTACCCCGTGATAGCCCCATCCGGCGCAACCTCGAGCCCGTTGCAGAACAGCGTAGGGTACTCGAGGCGCGCCATGAGCGGCATCGCAAACTCCTCGAAGGTGTCCGACAGGATGATCAACTGCCCTGCCGCCCGCACCTGCCGCGTGAAGCCGAGCGCCCCCTCCAGAGGGGAGAGCCCCGCGATGACCCGCTGTATGTCCGGCAGTTTAAGCCCTTCCCGCCGCAGCACCCCGATACGAAAGCGCATAAGCGCGTCGTAATCCGGCTCGTCGCGGGTAGTTCGGCGCAGCTCCGGCAGCCCCACCGCCTCGGCAAACGCTATCCAGATTTCCGGCACGAGCACCCCTTCCAGATCGAGACAGACGATTCGCATAAGGGATAGTATAATAGTTATTTCCCAAAAAGTCAAGAAGGAATTTGAAAAAGTTAGGGTTCCGCGAACAGGTCCGGCAGTACGCCGACCGAATCGGCCGCGGCCTTGTTCTCGGCCTTTATCGCGTCGAAGACTTCCTGGCGGTAGACCTTCACCTGACGGGGGGCGTCCACGCCGATACGCACCTGATCCCCCCGCACCTCGATGATCGACACCGACACCTCATCCCCGATCATGAGCTTCTCGCCGGCTTTTCGTGACAGTATCAGCATGGAGCCTTCCTTGCCGCGGCGAGTTCCGCGCGAATGTCATGCCTGGTCTGCCAGCGGGGGTCGCTGAGGATGGCCTGCAGGCCTGTGCGGGTCTCGCGGTTGATGACGAGCGGCCCCTGCAGGTTGGCCGTCATAAGGGCCCCCCCCGGGGGTATGGTGACGATCGCGAAGATGAGCGCGTCCGCGGGGCCGGCGGCGCCTATGGCGCGCAGTTCGCTCCCGTCGGCGCTCAGCGCGAAGTCAGGGCGAAAGGTGAACGGGTCGATCAGGATGAACGCGAGGTCGCGGCTTTCGAGCGACTGCAGCCAGAAGAACGGCGGCTTATCCGAATCGAGCAGCGCCCACTCGCGGCACTCCTCGAAACCCAGGAGCCCCGCCGGAAACGTGATCTTCTGCCGCTCATCAATTTCAAGCCCCCCGTAGGCTTTTGTGTTAATGTGCAATGGTTACTCCTTGTTGGGGAGTAGGGAATGGGGAGTAGGGAGTAGGACGTAGGGAGTAGGGAATAGTGAGTAGGGAGTAGGGGGCGCGACGTTTGCAGACTGCGCGGACTACCGTCAAGTGTTCCGGTAGTTCGCGCAACCTACGAGCCAGGCGCAAGCCACTCCCCACTCCCCACTCCCCACTCCCCACTCCCCACTCCCTATCCCCCACTCCCTATTCCCTACTCCCCACTCCCTACCTTAAAAAATCCAACAGAGTCTGCGGGACTATTTTGGCGGCGGTTTGGAGCGCGGCTTTGTGGGCGAAGTCCATTTGGGCCATCTCCATTGCCGCGTCCGCCATGTCAAGGGACTCCTCGCGGGCGAGCGCGCCGGTGACATTGGGTAGCTCCGCGTTGATCTTCTGCCACACATGGTCCGCGCGCTCCGCGCGGCTTCCCACCTCGGCGAGGCGGTTCTCCATGTTGCCGAGCGCGAGGTCGATGCCGCCTATGCCCTGGGAGCCGATGAACTCGGTATCACCCCGGAAGAGGGCGTCCCGCAGGCGGAGCACCATGTCGAAGACGGAGCCGCCGTTCACCTTTGCGCCCGCGTTCCAGTTCGGCGCGCCCTGCTCCCCGCCCTCGGCGATCAGCCCCAGGTCCCGCATGACGGTGGAGCCCTCGGCGTCCTCGAGCCGGATCAGGTGCGGGTTCGTCCCCTCGAGCGCGAGGCCCCGTGACTCCACGTCGATGTGCGCGGTCACCGGCGCGGGCGAGTCGTTGATCTTCGCGGCGATGACATTCACCGTATCGCCGGCCCGCACCGGAATCTCCACGCCGTCCAGGAAGAAGGCCCCGTCCGACGCGGCCTGCCAGGTGGAGGCGTCGGTACCGGAGATCACTTCCATCTTCTCGGCCCAGAACGCCTCGCCGCCCGCGATGTCGAGCGGCAGGTACGAGCGCTCGGTCACTTCCGCGCTCCGGCCGAGCCCGGCCCCGCGGTACTCGACGCTCAGCGGCATAGTCTCGCCGCCGCCCTCCACGGCCCCTTCCCGCACGAGGAACGGCTCGGTGAAGGACTTGTCCCCGGAGAAGAGCCGGTTCCCGTCCGGGCCGAGCGCGTTCGCCGCAGCGGCCAGTTCCTTCACCAGTTCGTTCACCTCGACCGCCATGCCGCGCAGGTCGTCCTGTGTGTAGACGCCGTTGGCGCCCTGCACGGAAAGGTCGCGCACCCGCTGGAGCAGGGAGACCGCGTGCTGCATATACAGGTCCTGTTGACGGAAATGATCCCGCGCGTAGAGGCTGTTCTGTTCAAACTGCTGGAGCCGCCCCAGGTAAGACGCGTAGCGCACCGCGTGGCTCGCGGCAATCGGGTCGTCGCGCAGTTCATTGATACGGCGCTGCGCGGCAATCTTCGACTGCGCCTTCGCAAGCCCCTCTTCCTGCCGCCGCAGCGCGTACTGCACGCTGTCATTCGGCATATTCGTCGCTATTCGCTGCATTGCTTAGTCCTCCTCTTCCCGCTATACGCCCATGCGGTTGATCAGGGTGTCCAGCATGGAATTCACCGTGGTGATGAAGCGTGCCGCCGCCGCGTAGCCATGCTGGTACTTGATCATGTTGGCCAGTTCCTCGTCCATGTTCACGCCGGATATGGACTGGCGCATATCCCGCAATTCCTTCATGATCAGGTTCTGGGTTTCGAGCGCGCGTCCGGCCTGCTCACCCAGCAAGCCTATGCGTCCGGCCGAGTCCGCGAAGTAGTCGTCGAAAGTGCGCTGCTGGCCCACCATGACTTCGTTGTTGCGGATAGCGGCGATGGCCAGCGCGGCCTCGCCGTTCCCCGGGTTCGCGGGCCGGCCGTTCTCGCCGAAGCCCGCGGCCACCGCAAGCGGGTCCCGCGTGATCTGCTCGTTGAGCGCGATCCAGCCGGAGGGGTGCGCAATCGGCGCAAGGCCGTACGTGCCGGTGCCGCCCCGCAGCGCGGCGACCGCGTCAGGCCCCTCCCAGTCGTACGCGCCCTCCGCGCCCTGGCCCGCGAGCAGCCCCGCGTAGCCTGAAAGAAACTGCCCCGAGTCCTCGACATGGCGTATCACGAAGTCCGGGTTCGCGGGCGTCTCGGAAGTCGTCGCCTTCAGATTGAGGCGGCCCTCGCGGTCGAGGCGCGCGGTCACCTCCGCGCCGGCGTTGTTTATGCGGGCGATCACATCCGACACCGTGTCGGTCGGATAGTAATCCACCTGCCGGTTCCCGCCGGCCGCCGATATGGTGATGCTCCCCACAATGCCGATCTGCGCCTTGCTTTCGAGGCGCTGCTCACCGGTCATACTGAACACATAACTCGAATCGTACGCGCCGTCCCCGTCGCGGTCGTAATTGCCGTTCACATTGGTGACAAAAGGCCGCTCCACAAAAAAGTCCAGCCCCGTCGTGCCGTTCGCGCCGTACGCCTCACGGTGCACCTCGTTCACCAGCCCCGCGAAGTGCATCGTCATGTTGTCGAGGGTCTGGATTTCATTCCGTATCGTCGAGTCGCGCAGTTCCACGAGCGCGCCCAGTTTGCCCGAGTGATCCCCGGCGGGCATTTCGAGGGCATCCGCGGTATCCGCCCACACGATGCGGGAATAGCCCTCGTTGTCCGCGTCCCGCTCCGTGGCGAACTGCCGGCCTATATGCCCCTGCACCAAAACGCGCCCGCCCGTGTGCACGAGGAACTCGTCGGGGTCGCGGGTGTCGACGCTAATGTTTATAAGTGATGACAGGCTGTCCACGAGGAGGTCACGGCGGTCGAGCAGGTCGTTGGGGTTGTCCCCCTGGGCTTTGATCTTTTGGATATCGTTGTTCAGGCCCGCTAGCTGCCTTGACAGGTCGTTCACTTTTTCGACCGTGAGTCGAATGTCGTTCTCGGTCATGTCGGCCAGGCTCCGCAGCGCGTTGTAGCGCTCGTGGATGCCCTCCACCAGGGTCTTGCCGCGCTCCACCACCGCGGTGCGCGGGGCCGTGTCCGCGGGGTGGATAGACAGTTCCTGCCACGCGTTCCAGAACGAGTCCATCTTCGCGCGCAGCGAGGTGTCCCCGGGCTCCAGGTAAGTCTGCTCGATCATGCGGATGTAGGGATCGCGGGTCGTCCAGTAGCCCTCGCCCCCGGCCTGGCTCACGATGCGGCGATCCAACAGCGCGTCCCGCACCCGCTCGATCCGCTCGACGCTTACCCCCTGCCCGATCTGCCCGGGGGTCTCCGCCCGGTTCAGCCCCGGCAGGAAGATCGGCTCGAAGGCCTGCATCTCGACCCGCTGCCGCGAGTAGCCCTCGGTCGACGCGTTCGTGAGGTTGTGCCCCGTGACGTTCAGCGCCGTCTCGTGCGCCATAACGCCCCGTTTCCCTATTTCGATCCCCATAAAGGTTGATGTATTTGCCATGCTTTTTCCTTTTCACTCCGCTGCGACACGAAAACAGTCTTTCGTTTAAAGTATCGGCACCAGAAAAAAAAGGTTTAGGGATGGGGTGGGGAGTAGGGAATAGGGAGTGGGGAGTGGGGGGAGTGATGCGAGGGCTTTGAGCGAGGGCATGGGTGGGGAGTGGCGCCTGTTGGGAATTGGGACTTGGGAATTGAGT
>JAISTO010000015.1 GCA_031272575.1 Treponema sp.
CGCGTGGAGCGCCCAGTAGTCGCCCCGCCGAATGAGGCCGAGGGACTCCTCCCCCTGCCGCTTCAGGGCATCCACCATGTAGTGCTGCGCGGGGAAACAGGGGCCCGCGGTATTGAAACATCGCTCTCTCGTTAGCATAAAGATAGGTTACACGGTTTAGGGGATACTTTCAAGAGGGAGGGTGACCACTTGCTTGCAAGTGGTCGCCCCCTTGACTCTGCATGTCAAACTGATCTAAAATCCCTCTATCATTGAGGCTGTGCAACAACTATTTTACTGTGCGCTAACACGCACGGTTTTCGAAAGGAGTACCGATGGAAAATCAATATAGGGCCTGGTTCGGCGAAAAACGCTGCAAAAAGGCGCTCGAGGCCTTTGCGGACAAAGGATGGGGCACCTATTATGCGGAAAACGCGGCAAAGGCGCGGGAAACGCTTTTCGAGGTCTGCCTCCCGAAGCACGTTTCGGTGGGATTAGGGGGAAGCGAGACCCTCGCGGCGCTGGACGTCCTGCCCGTGCTGCGGAGCGGGGACTACGAGTTGTACGACCGCTACAACTGCCCCGACCACTTCGAGGTGTGCCGCGAGAGCCTCATGGCCGAGTACTTTTTGACGGGCGCGAACGCGCTCACTATGGAAGGCGAGATGGTGAACATCGACTGTTCCGGCAGCCGGGTAGCCGCGATGGCGTACGGCCCGCGGCACATTATCGTCGCGGCGGGCGTGAACAAACTCTGCGAGGACATTGGGGAGGCGGTCATCCGCGCCCGCGGCATTGCGCCGATGAACTGCAAGCGCAATCACCACCAAACTCCCTGCGCGGAGACAGGGCGCTGCGCGGAGTGCAACATCCCCGCCCGTATGTGCAACCACCTGCTCCTGACGCTCAACGCAAAAAAATTTCCCGGCAGGTTTACCCTTATCCTTATTAATGAGGACCTGGGTTTTTAGGCAGCGCTGTCAAAAAGTTAAGCGTCTCGCGCCGCTACTTGACTCTTTTTCGCATTTCGCTATATTCTAAAGACGGTTCAAAAAATCTCTCGATTTTTTGAACCGTCTCCACTACCCAAAAGGAGGAGTTGTGTCATGGCTTTTGTCTTGTTGGATACAGGTGACCACTTTTTAAGCGGCCGCCCCACGCCTTCTCGCCCCGCACTTCGTGCGTCCGCGCTTCGTGCTTTTGACGCGGTGCCAGTGTCCGCATCGCGCCCGAGTCCCAACAACAAAACCCATTCTGCCCCCCCCCCGTCCCCCACTTTTCTGTGATCTAAAGCCCCTTATTGGCGCGCCCGAAAGGGCTCTCTTAACCATCATTTTTTTCCTCAAAACAGGCTTCGTAAGAGGCTGGTCTTATGCAAGGCTGGCCTCTATGAGGCTGACATCTTTGATGCAAAGGAGTATCGGTATGAAGAAGGTTGAGTGGAGCCGGCTTCCAGCCGGCCCCCTGCTGGCGGCGGCCGCGGCGGTGCTGTTCGGTACCGTGTTCGCGGCGTGCGGATCGGTTCCGGCGGCGAGCAGGGCGCCCCCGGCCGCTGGCGGCGGTCTGGCGCTGGACCAGGCCATAGCCCAGGCGGCGGCGCACCTGGAGGCGCGGCTTCCGGCGGGAACCGAGGCGGCCATCGTCAACATTAGTTCGCCCCGGGCGGCGTTTTCCGCCTATGTGCTGGACGGGCTGGAGGCGGCTCTCGTGAACGGCGGGAAACTCGTGGTGGCGGACCGCGCCAATCTGGACAAGGTGCGGGCGGAACTGGGCTTTCAGGCGTCGGGGGAGGTGAGTGACGAGTCGGCGGCGTCCATCGGGCAGATGGTGGGGGCTGGCGCGATTATCACCGGCAGTCTCACGGAACTGGGCGCCTGGTACCGGCTCAGCGTCAAGGCTATCAATGTGGAGAAGGCGACGGTGGCGGCGTCTTTTCTGGCGGACCTTGCCGCTGACGAGCGGGTGCGGGCGCTGCTCGCCGGGGGCGGCAGAACCGCGCATATCCCCGCTCCCGCGCCGGAGCGGGCCTTCGCGGCCGGCGTCCTGGGCGGCGTGTGGGCCGGCACGGTGGCGTACACGGCGGGCGGGCGGTCCTTCCGGGACGCTTACCGCATCAGCCTCTTTGCGGGCGGCGTCTGCCGCGTGTCCGTCGAGGCGGCGGGCGGCGCGGCCCAGACCGCCGAGGGGCACTGGGCGGACGAGGGCGGCACGTTCCGCCTGGACTGCGAGTTCGGCAGCCCCGCCATAGCGCGGCTCGGCAGCGTTCACTGGCTGAGCCTCTACGCATTCCAAAGTGACCAACGCGCGTTGCGCGTCAATGTCCGTCCCGCGCCGGACTATTCCGGCGTGGTGGCGGTAACGTTTTATAAGGAATAGGAGTTTGGTATGAAGAAAAGATTTGTGGGGGCGTTGCATGCAACGCCCGTACGGGCAATGTCCGTACTGGCGATGGCGCTCTTTGCGCTGTCGATGGCTGCGGCGCCTTGCGTGAATGCGCAGGCGAAGCAAAAGACCCGCGTGGCGGTGTTTCCTTTCGAGGTGACCGCGGGCGTGGTCAACTCTGATGAGGCGGTGTTCATCCGTGAGGACTTCAGCAACCGGCTGGCGCAGACGGGCCTGTTCGAGTTGGTGCCCCGCACCGAGGTGGACAAACTGTTCAAGCAGGAGGCGGCGTTTCAACTGAATGACCTGTCGGACGCCACAAAGACCGCCGAGTACGGCCGCGTGTTGAACGCGGACTGGATCATGGCGGGGCGCCTGGGCAAGGTGGGCAGCCGGCTTGCGCTTATCGTGACTATGTACACATACCCCGACTTCGTGCAGAAGCCCGGCTCGCAGGTCTACGCGCCGGACATCGACACGCTGGTGGACAACCTGCCCACGATGATCGCGACCATTCAGGCGGGACAGGGCGGGGCCACGGCCAGTTCCGCGGCCACAGCGAGCGCGGCGGCGGCATCGGCGAAGCCGGCGGCAACTGCGGCGGCGAAGACTTACAAGATCGGTGATAAGGGGCCCGCGGGGGGGAACATATTCTACGACAAAGGCAACAGTAACGACGGTTGGCGCTATCTTGAATGTGCACCAGCCTCGACGGAATGGAAAGGCATCAAGTGGGCCGAGTCCGGGGGAAAAGTGGACAAAACGACTCCCGGGATAGGCGCGGGGAAAGAGAATACCAGGCTCATTATGGCCCGCTTCATGACCACCGGGGAGGCGTTTCGGGCAGCCCAGCGCTGTGACGCGCTTACCTACGGCGGGTATGACGACTGGTTCCTTCCAAGCAAGCTCGAGTTGGGGCTGATGTTTATGTACCTGAAGGAGGCAGGCATCGGCGGCTTCAGTGAGGACTGGTACTGGTCTTCCACTGAGTCCGGTGATCATAACGGCGTGTGGGCGCAGAAGTTCAGCGATGGTGAGCAGGTTGGTAATGGTGACGCTTATTACTATAAGCAAGGTGCCAAGTCCTATGGCCACTTGGTTCGCGCCATCCGGCAGTTTTAGGGGAACCGCGAAGGCGCATAAGGCAAAGAAGGGATGCCCTTATGCGTCTTTTGCGGTTAGTATTCTCCGTGCACCCAGTCCCAAGTCCCAATTCCCAAGCGCCATCCGGCAGTTTTAGGGGAACCGCGAAGGCGCATAAGGCGAAGAAGGGATGCCCTTTTGCGCCTTTTGTGCCTTTGCGGTTAGCACCAGGGCAACGTCATTTGAAAAAAGTAAATGACGGTGCCCTGGGGGGGATGTTGCCGCATCCTCCCCTGCGGGGAGGATGACCTCTTTCGCGACCCCTCCCTACCCTCCCCAGAGGGGAGGATCAGGACATCACTCTCCCCCACTCCCCACTCCCCATTCCCTACTCCCGACCGCTTGACAACTCCCCCCCACCACAGTAAACTATTGACTATGTTAGCGTTACAAAAAACCATCACCCGGCCGGCCGGCCGGCGGCTCCGGCTGGACCTGCCGTTGCCGGATACGGTAACGGCAGGCTGGATGGAAGTACAGGTGCTCATCCAGCCGCTCCCCGCCGAGCCGCCGCAGCCGGAAACGGCGCGAAAGCACCGGCACACTGCCCGGGAAGCCATCGACCTGCTGCGCGGCTGTTGCAAAGACTCCCCCGGCACGGTAGACGAGTTCCTTGCCGAGTGCCATGCAGACAAGGAGCGGGAACTGGCCATCGAACGGCGGCAGGCAGAGGAGAGTGCACGGTATGCAGAACTATCTTCTTGATGCCTGCGCGGTACTCGCTCACATCAAACTGGAAGACGGATGGCGTATTGTGGACAACCTCTTTGACCGTGCGGAACGGGGAGAAATCCGCCTCTTTATGAGCGTGGTAAATCAGGTGGAAGTCTTTTACGACCGTATCCGCAACAACGGCATCGACCGCACCGGGGAGATTTTCGAGTTGTTTGATGACTTGCCGGTGACCATCATCGACAGGATTGACCGCGCCGAAGTACGCGAAGCCGCCCGCCTCAAAGCCACAGGCGGTATGTCGCTGGCCGACACCTTTCTTGTCGCAGCCGCGCTTCACACCGGAGCCGCCATTGTCACAAGCGACTGGTCTGAACTCGAACCGGTTGCGGCTCAGGGCGTCATTCCCTTCCTGTGGGTGCGTCCCAAGCCTGAACCCTCCTGACCTTCTCTCGCGGCCCCACCAGGGCATCGGCGTTTACTTTGATCTAAATCGAAAACAGAGAAATGTATGAATGGGAACCGCGAAGGCGCATAAGGCGAAGAAGGGATGCCCTTATGCCCTTTTGCGCCTTTTGTGCCTTTGCGGTAAAAATTTGCCTTCCATGCCGGCGGGTGCAACTCCCGCGAGAGGAGAGACTCCACGGGGGAGAGGGGTACCTTCGCGGCTAAAGCCACTCGGTCCCGGTTCCAATCCGCGGAATGACGAATCGCCCCCGTCCCCTCACCCCGCGCCGCCGCATCGCGCCCCTCCCCCCTTCCCCCCCCTTGACAAAAAATCACCTTTTTTCTATATTGTAAGCGAGGAAACGCTATGTACGCAATTGTCGAATTTAAAGGCAGGCAGTATCGGGCCGAAAAGGGCGCGGTGCTCAAGGTTGCCAGGGTGGATGCGGAGCCCGGCGCGAAACTGGACATCGAGACGGTCGTTCTCGTGTCCGACGCGGAAGGCTCGGGCATTTTGGTGGGAACTCCCTATGTGGCGGGGGCTCTCGTACGGGCTGCGGTGGAGTCGCACGGCAAGGACAAGAAGATCATCGTCTTCAAGTATAAGCCGAAGAAAGACTACCGGCGCAAGCAGGGGCACAGGCAGGACTACACGACGATCAAGGTCGAGGAGATAGTCCTTCCCTAAAGGCGATTCAGGTTGATAGTAATCGACGCGGCGGTGGACGGCGGCGGCCTGCTCCGCTCACTCGACGTGAGCGGCCATGCGGGGGCGGCCCCCAGGGGCAGCGATATCGTCTGCGCGGCCGTGTCGGTGCTGGTAAAGGGCTTCGCGGCCGCGCTCGATGCCAAAGAGGGCATCGCGGTGCGCGCCGAGGCCCCGCGGCGGGGCAGTTTCCATCTGGAAGCCGGCTGCGAGGCGGGCGCCGGCGCGGATGTGGAGCCCTTTTTCGCGGGCGCGAGCGCGCTTGCGCTTGCCGGCTTCTACGCGGTAAGCGGCGAGTATCCGCGGTGCTGCGCTATCAACATAACAGAAAAGGGAGATTGACATGGCACGAAAACGAGGCGGAAGCGGCGCGAAAAACGGCCGGGACTCGAACCCGAAGTACCTGGGGGTGAAAATACCGGGCGGCGGCCTGGCGAAGGCCGGGGCCGTCATCGTACGGCAGCGGGGGACGAAGATTCACCCCGGTACCAATGTGGGCTGCGGGGGTGACTACACGCTCTACGCGCTTGCCGCCGGCACGGTGTCCTTTGTGCGGCGCGGGGACCGCAAACTGGCGGTCGTCACCCCGTGAGCGGCAGTACGCCGAAAAAGGCCGACCGGTCTTTTTCGGCGTACCCTTTTGCTGACGAGGCCCTTATCGAGACGGCAAGCGGCAGCGGGGGCAACGGCTGCGTCGCCTTCCTGCGGGAAAAGTTTATGCCGAAGGGCGGCCCCGCGGGCGGGGACGGGGGCCGGGGCGGCGCGGTCGTGTTCACGCTGCGCCGCAACCTCCGCACACTGTCGCACCTCAGGCGGCGCCAGCGCTTCCGCGCGGAAAACGGCAGGGACGGCGAGGGCCGCTGCCGCAGCGGGCATAACGGCGCCGACGTGCTGATCCCGCTGCCGCCCGGGGCGCTGCTGCGGGACGCGGACACGGGCGCGCTTGTGCGGGACTTCGGCAAGGAGCCGGGGGACTTCACCTTTTTGAAGGGGGGCATAGGCGGCTGGGGCAACGCCCGCTTCAAGTCCGCGGTGAATCAGGCGCCCCGCAAGGCCCTGCCAGGCAGACCCGGCGAGACCCGCCGCCTCAAGGTAGAGCTGCAACTCATCGCGGACATCGGGCTTGTGGGCTTCCCCAACGCGGGCAAGTCCTCGCTGCTCGACGCGCTCACCAACGCGCGGCCCCGCATAGCGGCCTATCCGTTTACGACGAAAATCCCCAACCTCGGCGTACTCACGCTCGGAAGCGAAGGTGACGAGCGGGATATCGTTATCGCGGACATTCCGGGCCTTATCGAGGGGGCCTCGGACGGCGCGGGCCTCGGCATCCGCTTCCTCAAGCACATATCCCGCACCGCGGCGCTGGTCTTCCTTATCGACTTAAGTGACGACCGTTTCGAGACGGCCTTTCCCGTCCTCCTGAACGAACTTTCGGCTTTTTCCGCGGAACTCGCGCAAAAAAAGCGCCTGCTCGTGGGGACCAAACTGGACCTGCCGGAAACGGCCGGGCGCCTCGACGCGCTCGTCCGCCGCTTCCCACAAGAGCAGGTGCTGGGCATTTCGGCGCACTCGGGCGAGGGCCTCAAGGATCTTGCGGGCCGCATGGCGGGGTTTTCCGCGTAACTACGCCGCGCCGGTAACCAGTTCCGCGCGGAGGACGGCTTTACCGTCCTCCGGCCGCCGCCCCTCGAGGGCGATAGCCGCGGAAGGCGAGCGCGGCATATCAGCCCCCGCGCCTTCCGGTGCGAAGGTCCCGGTCCACAACTCGACAGCCTCCCCGCGCTTCACTTCACTCAAATAGTTCACATCGAGCCGCATGGCATGCGCCCCTTCGAGGATTCCCTCGGGGAGCGCGTCTTCTATCCACTGGATGTAGCGCGCGTTGTTTACATGACCGTTGAAGTCTATATCCGAGTAGAGCGCGGTTCTGCGCGCGGTTTGTTGAAGGCCCGGCCTCTCCCCAAGCCCGGGCGGGAGCGCCGAGAACGCGCTGCGTCCCTCGTTGGACGGGAGGTTCTCCACCACCGGCTGGACGCGGAGGGGGCGGCGTTTTTCAATATCGAGGATAAGCCAGCCGCTCCGGCCCCGCACCGCGGTGTTTCCCTCGGGCGCCTCTATGCGGTAGTCCCGCACCGCGAAAAGTTTTTCCCAGCCTCGGGGCCAGGTTTCCACCGTCATACGCTCGCCGAAACGCGGACGCCGCTCCATGTAGACCGACATCCGCGAGAGCACCCACACCTGGCCGGTGCGGGCAAGAGAGTCGCGCCCCACCCCGAGGCTCTCCGCATGGCAGAGCGCGGCCTCCTGAAACAGGTCGAAGGCCGCGGCAAGGCTGAGCCGGTCCGAACGATCCACCGCGGTAAAACGAACCGGGTGCTCTTCACGCCATACGTCTATCATTTTACGCCCCTGAAAACGCCCGCCGAATCAGACCGGCTGACTATCTTTCGGCCTGCTGTTGAACAGGTAGGCCTCGTTGCTGAAGTATCTTTCCGCGGAGAAGGGTTTCAAGCGCTCGCTCATCGACTGGTTGGCCATTATCGTTCTGATGATTTTTGCGCTCCGCTTGCGGGAAGGCACCACCTCGATAAGCGGATGGAGCCGCTCCTGGATTCCGGCGCAGCAGACCGTATCCGTTACGATTACCCGCTTTAGGATTTTCGATTCCGCCATTGCCCGCAGCCTTTCTTCCGCGGAGCCGGAGAGCACCGCATGCACCGCGACGAGATTGATTTCGACGGGATGCATATCCGCGAGCGCGTTCACGAGAATTTCCACCGACTTCCCCGTGTCGATCATGTCGTCTACGATCCAGAGTTTTTTGCCGGCGAGATCGTCGGTTTTCAACACACTGATCGAATTGATCGAGTTGGGATTGTTGTAATCGCGCTGTTTGTGCGCGACCACAAGAGGCGCGTTGAATGCGTCCGCAAAGGTCCGCGCCAGTTTTTCGCCCCCGGCGTCTACGGAGCAGAACACCCAGTTTTTGTTTACATCGTTTTCGAGCGCCTCCTTGCTGCGGACGTACATATCGCAGAGGTAGCGCTGCAGGAGGGGAATGCCGGGGATGTCGTCCAGCGTACAGACCGAGGGGGCCAGCATAGACTTGGACATTTTTGAATGCAGTTGATACGTGATGATGTGCCGTGTGCCGAGCGCGGTGAGGGTCCTGAAGTGCATCCAGAGCCCCACCGAATTGCGCCTTGTGGTACGGTCGGACCGGGCGCAGGAAATAAATGGTTCGAATACGATGATTCGTTCCGCCTGTGCGCGCTTGAGCGCGTCCACAGTATGATACAGTTCCAGTTTTGCCTGATCAAGACTGATGTTTTCTTCGTTATGCGAAGCATTGCTGAACACGATGACGTCTTTCCCCCTGACGGATTCGTTGATCACGACTTCGATTTCGCCGTCAGCAAAAGACATCACGTCCAGAATATCCGTCCTGTCGATGCTGTCCGCTATCGGCGCAAAGATATGATACTCCGCCAGTTTTTGCGCCACATCGTGAGCATAGTTTTTCATCGATCTGGTCGCGGTAACGATGAACTTGTTCATATAGCCTCCGAAATGAAGTATAGCGGAAAGGCATTTTTTTGAAAAGGGGGGCGGGGAACGGCCGGGGAAAATGACGCGGCCTAAAGCCTAAAGCGCCCTTATTTTTTCTTGAACAGTTTATAGCCCAAAAGCAGCACCTTGTAGCGCATATACGAAAAGAGGCGGAGCAGGCGCAGGGGGTTGCGGAAGCAGTAGCCTACCCATTCGAGGCCCCGGTCGAAGACCGCGTCCGAGGGGCGGCTCCGCTGTTCCGCGAAGACGGAGAAGAGGTCGCTGCACCAGAGGCGGAGGCCCCGGTTCAGGTAGGCGTTGTTCCGCGCGATCCAGAGTTCGCCGCCCCGCACCCCCTTGCCCACGAGCAGCAGGGACGGCGCGGCCTTGCGGATAGCCTCGACCAGCGTTTTTTCCTCCTGCTTGCGGAACGCGCCGAGGTAGCGGCCCACGATGCGCAGTTTGGGGAAGGTCTGGCGTATGTGCTTTTCGGTGACCTGGAGGACGTGTTTGCCCCCGCCGAGCAGGTAGATGGTGAACTCGCGCTTTTCGAGCAGGGTGAGGATGCTCACCACGAAGTTAAAGGGCATATAGCGGCGCGGCGTTTTGCCGCAGAGGAAGCGCGCCCCTGACACGAGACACCGCGAGATGGGGATAACGAGCGCGGCTTTTGAGATGAAGTCCCGGTACTCGCTGTTCCGCCGCGCGCGCAGCAGATCTTTCAGGGACAAGAGAACGATGTTTTTCCCCTCGTGCCGGCTTGACTCTTTCGTTTCGTCAAGCAGGCCGAAGATGACATCGCTCAATGTTTCAGGCGGCACTATATCCAGGGGTACCTTGAGCAGTTGTATCCGCTCTACCCCCAGAGTGCTCACTCTTGTTTTCTGAAGCGCCACGTGTTCTCCTCCGACAGTATCGTCTTTAAGACCGCAAGCCCATAGAGCGCCGCGGTCTCGGTCCGCAAAATCGCCTCCCCCAGCACGAGGGGCTTCCAGCCGGCCGCCGCAAAGCGAGCGGCCTCCCGCGCGGAAAACCCGCCCTCAGGCCCCACCGCAAGCGCGGCGCAGTCCGGCTGGTCCTTGCAGGCCTCGTGAAAGGAGGCCGCCCCCGCCGCCGGCTCCTGATGCAGCAGCACCCCCACAGGCCGCTCGCAGCCGGCCCGCAGGCCCTCCCAAAACGCGAGCATGGCATCGAAGGCGCAGGGAGGACTCACTTCGAGGCCCTTGCGCGCCCCGCTCTGCTGCCGCGCTTCCCGGGCAATGCGCTCCCAGCGTTCGCGGCGGGAGGCCGGCAGGCTCTGCGCCTTCGGGATCGAGTACTCGCTCTCGAAGGGCACGACGCGCCAGACCCCCAGCTCCGCGGCCTGCCGCACGATCAGGTCCATTTTAGCGCCTTTGGGCAGGGCCTGGAAGAGGCAGAGCGGGAGCGCGGGGGAGCCGCGGCCGCCGCCGTCATCAGGAAAAACCCCCTCGCACTCGCCGATCAGGATGCGGTCCGCGGTGGAGAGCACCTTCACCGTGCGCTCTTCCCCGCCGGGCAGCACGGCCCGGAACTCGTCCCCGGGGCCAAGCCGCCTTACCCGCGCCAGGTAGTGATAGTCCTCGTTATAGAGGTGGACTATGCCGCCCGGCCCGGGCGCGTTCCGCAGCAGGAACTGCTTCATCGGCTGCTAGGCGGCCTCTTCAAGTTCCGCCTCGGCCTCTTCCTGCAACTGCTTCAGGGTTTTCGACGTGCGCATAAGGACGCTCCATTCACCTATGTTGAAAATATCAACAGCGGCCTTTAATTGCACGTCGTATTCGAGGTCGTAGACCGGCGCTATCACCTTGCGGTTCTGCTCGTTGCGGATCAGGCGCCTTATGAGAGCCGCATCGAGCGGGAACTGCCGTGCCAACTCGGCGGCAAAGGCGTCGGTCTCGGCCCGGCCCGCCTGCGGGTGCGAGGCCACGAAGGGCGCGATAAGGTCCGCGTTGAGCAGGTCGTTCAGCGCCTTCGTGTCCTTTTCGGTGAACTCGGGGAAACTGACCTCCCGATCCGGCGGTATCCCTATCTTGTCAATGTTGACGTCGCTGGGGGTGTAGTAGCGGCTTACGGTGATCTTGTAGCCAGAGCCGTCGCTGTCCAGGGGGAAGACCTGCTGCACCGAGCCCTTGCCGTAGGACTTTTCCCCCACCAGCAGCGCCCGGCCCCGGTCCTTCAGCGCGCCCGCCACGATCTCGCTGGCCGAGGCCGAGCCCCGGTTGATCAGCACAATGACCGGCATGTCTTTATCGACGATGGGGACGCCCCGCGCCGGATAGACGCGGTTTTCCCGCGGTGTCCGCGATTTGGTCGAAACGACCGTGCCCCCGTCAAGGAAAAGTTGACTAATCCCCACCGCGGAGTCGAGAAGGCCCCCGTAGTTGTTGCGCAGGTCGAGGATAAGCGAAGTATAGCCTTCTTTTTTGAAATCGGCTATGGCTTCGCGGGCGCGGCTCACCGTCATGGGGGTGAAGGTGAGCAGTTTGAGGTACCCGGTCTTGCCTATCATCGCGTGTTTCGCGGTGGGCACCTCGATGATCGCCCGCGTGAGGGTGACGGGGAACTCGAGTTTTTCGCCGCGCCGGATCAGCACCTGCACGTCCGTGCCCGGCTTTCCCCGGAGCCGCGAGACGCACTCGTCCGAGGACAACTGCGCGGTCGACTCGCCGTTGATTTCCAGGATGAGATCCCCCGGGTTGATGCCGGAACGCCAGCCGGGCGTGTCCTCGATGGGCGAGGCCACCTCGAGGTAGTTCGGCGCGCCGTCCGCCCGCGGCCCCACGGGCTTGGTGATGTAGAGCCCCACGCCGCCGAAACTGCCCTGGGTCGTGTCGCTCAAGTCCGTCATGTCCTCGGCGGGCATATAGACGGAATAGGGGTCTCCGAGCGCGTTGAACATGCCCGTCATCGCCCCTTCGTAGAGTTTGTGAGCGTCAACCTCGTCAACATAATGCTGCTCGATGAAGGCCATGACATCGCGGATAAGGCCGGCGTAGCGGTCGTTCTCCGCTTTGCCGCCCCTGCTCTGCGCAAACGCGGCAGGCACCGAGGTAAGGATGAATGCCGCGCAAATGGCGCAGATCGCTCCGACCCACACCAGCGCGCGGACTGTTTTCTTTTTGTCCATTTGGTACAGTATCGGCATAACGGGGGGAAGTGTCAAGAGGACTGACCACACCACTCAACAAGTTAAAAGAAATATCGCTGTCATCGCTTGGGGAATCCCATACCGTTCCCGTATGGATTCCGCGGTCAAGCCGCGGAATGACGAAGCGGTCAGGCCGCGGAATGACGAAGCGGTCAGGCCGCGGAATGACGAAGTGGTCAGGCCGCGGCTTGACGAAGTGGTCAGGCTAGAACGGCCGCTCGCTGAGGTACTTATACTCCTTCCACACGCGGTCGACCTGCGCCTTTGCTTTCGCGAGGAGCGCGTCCGCGCGGTCCGGGCTCGCGGCCTTCAGGCTCTTGAAGCGCACTTCGTTGTACATGAAGTCCTCGAGCGGGGTGCTCGCCTCTTTCGAGTCGAGTTGGAAGGGGTTCTTGCCCGCGTCCTTAAGCCGGGGGTCGTAGCGGTAGAGGGGCCAGAGCCCGCTCGTTACCGCGGCCTTCTGCTGTTCGAGCCCCTTGGCCATGTTGATGCCGTGGTTGATGCAGTGCGAGTACGCGATGATGATCGACGCGCCCGGGTAACTTTCCGCCTCGCGGAACGCTTTGATGGCCTGCGGCATATTCGCGCCGAGCGCTATGCGCGCCACATACACGTAGCCGTAACTCATCGCCATGGCGCCCAGGTCCTTCTTGGCGATCTCCTTGCCGGCCGCGGCAAACTTCGCGATGGCCCCCACCGGGGTCGCCTTGGACATCTGGCCGCCCGTGTTCGAGTAGACCTCGGTGTCCATGCAGAGCACGTTCACGTTGCGGTTGGTCGCCAGCACATGATCGAGGCCCCCGTAGCCGATGTCGTAGCCCCAGCCGTCACCCCCGAGTATCCACACGGAGCGCTTGATGAAGTAATCCGCGAGCGAGAGGAGGTTTTTGGCGAGGGGATCGCTCTTGCCCTTAAGCGCGGCTTTCAACTCGTCAACATATTTGCGCTGCTCCTCAATGGCCGCGTCGTCCGCCTGGCCGTTGGCGAGGATTTTTTCCAGGATCGCGGGCGCAAGGCCGGCCGCCTTTGCCTGCGTCCCCACCTCGCGCGCGTGTTCGGCGAGTTTGTCGCTTGTAAGGCGCATACCCAGGCCGAACTCGGCCGCGTCCTCGAAGAGGCTGTTCGACCAGACCGGCCCCCGGCCGTCCGCGCGCCGGGCGTAGGGCGTCGTGGGCAGGTTGCCGCCGTAGATCGACGAGCAGCCGGTCGCGTTCGCGATAACGGCGCGGTCGCCAAACAACTGCGAGAGTATCTTCACGTAGGGGGTCTCGCCGCAGCCCCCGCACGCGCCGGAGAACTCGAAGAGCGGCCGCTTAAACGCGAGGCCCTTCGCGGTACCGAGGTTCAGTTCCGAGGCGGGCACCTCGGGCAGGGCCTGGAAGTAATCCCAGGCCGCGGCCTGCTGCGCGTGGTAGGCGCTGTCGTCCGAGTAGGACTTCCAGCCCAGGGCCTTTACCGGACAGGCGTTGATGCAGACCCCGCACTCCATGCAGTCCTCCGCCGCTATTTGCAGGGTGACCTTCTTGCCGTCCACCGCCTTGGGCTTGATAGCAGCCGTCTGGAAACCCGCCGGCGCCCTGGCCGCTTCGCCGTCGCTGAGGTACTTCATCCTGATGCAGGCGTGCGAGCAGACCACCGAGCAGTTCCCGCACTGGATGCAGAGGTTCGGGTCCCAGGCAGGCACCCGCTCCGCCACCGCCCGCTTTTCGTACTGGGTCGTGGCCGTGGGGAAGGTGCCGTCCTCCGGGATCTTGCTCACCGGCAGTTTGTCGCCCTCCTGCACCGAGACCGCGCCGAGCACGTCCCGCACCCAGGGGTCTTTCGCCGTGGCAAAGGGCTTCTTTATGTGCAGACTGCCCTCGGTTTGGGGGGGATATTTCACCTCTTCGACCGCGCCGATAGCCGCGTCCACCGTGGCGTAGTTTTTCTGCACCACATCCTCGCCCTTCTTGCCGTAGGACTTTTTGATGAAGTGCTTCATCTCCTCGACCGCCTGGGCTTCGGGCAGTACGCCGGAAATCTTGAAGTACGCGGCCTGCATGACCGTGTTGATGCGGTTCCCCATGCCGGTCTTGCGCGCAATCTCGGCCGCGTTGATCACGTAGAACCTGAGTTTCTTGTCGATGATACGCTGCTGCGCCTCGACCGGTATCTCCTTCCAGACCTCGGCCGCGCTGTAGGGGCTGTTGAGCAGGAAGGTGCCGCCCGTCTTCGCGTAGGCAAGCATATCGAGCGTCTCCATGTAGGAGAATTTGTGACAGGCGAGGAAGTCGGCCTGGGTGATAAGGTAGGGCCTGCGTATCGCCTTTTTGCCGAAGCGGAGGTGCGAAATGGTGAAGCCCCCGGACTTTTTCGAGTCGTACGAGAAGTAGGCCTGCGCGGAGAGTTCCGGCTTGCAGTCACCAATAATTTTGATGGAATTTTTGTTTGCGCCCACGGTGCCGTCCGAGCCAAGCCCGTAGAACATGGCCTCGTTCACCCCTTCTTCAGGCAGGGTGAAATGCTCGTCGTAGTCGAGGCTCTCCCCGAGCACGTCGTCTTTGATGCCCACAACGAAGTGGTTGAGTTTTTTGCCGGAGAGGTTGTCGAACACGGCCTTGACCATGGCAGGGGTGAACTCCTTGCTGCCGAGGCCGTAGCGCCCGCCCACGTAATCGGGGAACTGCCCCTTCCAGGGGGCCTTGCCGGCCTTGGTGACCTCGCCGAGCGCCGTGACCACGTCCTCGTAGAGGGGCTCGCCGAGCGCGCCGGGCTCCTTGGTGCGGTCGAGCACGGCGATGGACTTGACCGTGGGGGGGAGGGCCTTGACGAACAGTTCGCCGTCGAAGGGCCGGTAGAGGCGCACCTTGAGCACACCCACTTTTTCACCCTTCGATTGGAGATATTCGACCGTCTCCTCGCAGGTCTCCGCGCCACTCCCCATGATCACGATGACCTTTTCCGCGTCAGGCGCGCCGAAGTACTGGTAGACCTTGTAGACGCGGCCGGTCAGTTTCGCGTACTTGTCCATTTCGGCCTGTACGATGGCGGGGGTCGCGCGGTAGTACTTGTTGACCCCTTCCCGGCCCTGGAAGTAGGTGTCCGGGTTCTGCGCGGTGCCGCGTATCGAGGGGCGCTCCGGCGAAAGCCCGCGGAGCCGGTGCGCCTGCACGAGTTCGTCGTCGACCATCGCCCGCATGACCTCGTAGGGCACTTCCTCGATCTTCTGGTACTCGTGGCTTGTGCGGAAGCCGTCGAAGAAGTGGAGGAAGGGTACCCTGCTGCGCAGGGTCGCCGCATGCGCGATGATCGCGAGGTCCATCACCTCCTGCACCGAGTTTGACGAGAGCAGCGCCCAGCCCGTCTGCCGGCAGGCCATCACATCCTGATGATCGCCGAAGATCGACAGTGATGAGGTCGCCAGGGCACGCGCCGCGATATGGAAGACCGTCGAGGTGAGTTCACCCGCGATCTTGTACATATTGGGGATCATCAGGAGCAGCCCCTGGGACGCGGTGAAGGTGGTGGACAGCGCCCCCGTCGTGAGCGCGCCATGCACAGCGCCCGCCGCGCCTGCCTCGGACTGCATTTCGACCACCTGCGGGACCGTCCCCCAGAGGTTCTTCCGGCCCTGCGCGGAAAACTCGTCGGAGATTTCCCCCATAGGGCTCGACGGCGTGATCGGGTAAATTGAAATTACCTCGCTCAGCGCATGCGCCGCATACGCGGCGGCGTTGTTGCCGTCAATCATGACCATGTTTTTTTCTGCCATTTTTTCCTTCTTTGTTAGGTTGATAGGATGATGGTAGCAGAGCGGAGGGAGAGAGTCAAGGGGGCGCGGCAGCGCAGCCGCGCTGCCATAAGCAAGCAGCGCGGCATGCGTACCTTTGCGGGAGGGCTTTATTCGCAGCGACGCAACTGACGAGGCGCGGGACGCGGGGGCGTCGATAGACGAGAAGGCGCGGGCCGCGGTGGAGAAGGCGAACATGCTCGCCTTCCAGAATGCGCTGACGGCGGCGGACCGGAAGCACGGGCCGACCGCGAGTCTGCTGATACGGGCGATCAACGGGATAGCGGACGCTGGCGAGCGCGAGCGGGTGCTGGCGGACATCAGGGCGCTGCGGGACCGCTACGCGGGCACGGCAGAGGAATACCGCGCCCCCAACGGGAAGCGCAGCCTCCTGCTCGACGCGCTGGGAGAGGACCGGGGCAAGCAGGCCTGGTACGCGGTGCGCTCGCGGGCCTTCAGGGAATACTTCGGGGATTGGGAGCGGGCGGCGAGGATCGCGGAAATCGAGAGGATGGAGGCAAAACCTACGAGGCAAGGGAACTCGGAAAGCGCGAGGCGGAGGATTTGTTCGGCAAGATGGCGCCGGTCGAGAAGCATTTTGTTACCGACCTGTTCCAGCCCGAAAACAAACGCTATCAACCCAGAGAAGTCGCTGACGCTTTCAAAAAGCCGCGAAACCTGACATTGGAGGTGTCGTTTCCCAAAGGCACCGTAGGTCGATTAGGGGTATTCTTTAATAATAAAAGAGCGAATCTTTTGTCATACACTCGTGAACTGTTTGACTCGTCTGTCTATGCATATAGCAACAACTACATTAGCACAGAGGCACGAAAAGATGGCTCTATGCATAAGGCGCACAGCAACATTCTCGCTTACCATAACTTTATCAATAAAGTTATGTATGAGGGGAATCCCTACTATGTCCGCTTCATTGTAGAGGAATTGCAAAGTAAAAAAGGGCAAGTACATAAAGCCCAGATAAGTAATGTTACTGTTACGGCGGAACAAATATTTGAAAAGGAGGTAACCGATGGAAGAGGGGTAGAAAAAGAAGCGGACCGACTGCCTTCCGGGATGTCCCCCGGGGAGATCGGTCCGCTTCTCTACGATGACAGTTTACAGGATTACTTCAACTCTGTCAAGGGGCGCGCCTCGAAGGTGGTGGACGAGAACGGGGAGCCGCTGGTGGTGTGGCACGGGACGCCGAAGGCGGGCTTCGATGTTTTTTATACGCAGGGAGGGGAAAAAGCGGAAGGTACCGGCGCATGGTTTTCAGACAGTCAAAAGGTGTCGGAAAGTTATCAAGGTGATGATGGGACTCTCTTTCCTCTTTTCTTAAACATACGGAATCCGTATGTGTTCGATTCACATGGCCGCTATTGGACAATGGCGGTTGCTGAGTATATTGTCAAGAATGAAAAGACCGGGGAGATCATCTCGCGGTTTGATAACAAAGCAGACGCAATCGCTGCCCGCAGCGAATTGAATGCTATACACCAATCTGACGATTTTGTCTATGAGACGGACATGGAATCATTCCAGGATACTAACTACATAGTACGGAGAGCGAAGGCAGAAGGCATCTATGACGGTGTTTTTATACGGAACGTAAAGGACACTGGCGGTACCGGGGTTGTTCCTGTTGCGAATGATTTTATCGCCTTCCTGCCCACGCAGATCAAGAGCGCGACCGACAACGCGGGGACGTTCTCGGCGCGGAACCAGAGCATCCTGTTTCAGGTGATCGGGGAGCGGGGTGCGGCGGCACTGGACCGGGCGCGGGAGAGCACGGAGCGGCTTGGCTCGCTTGCGGTGGCGCGGGAGATGGAGGCGGCGAATGAGGATGCGCGGCGGATCCGCTGGGCGACGGGCTGGGAGCGGGGCGCGGATCGCAAGTGGCGGTATGAGATACCGGATGTTGACGATTCAAAGATAAAAGACTATGCGCTCTCTCACCCCAAAGAATATACCGTCGATGGCAAAGTGGGTGACTGGGTGACCGGAGAAACCCTCACTGCCTACCCCAGTCTCAAGGACATAGATCTGACCGTATCCTGGAATGGCGATGGATCAGGCTGTTGTAGTCGCTTGCAAGATGACATCTGGATAGAAATAAACGCAAGTGATATTGACCATGTGAAGACGATACTTGCGCACGAAATTCAACACGTTGTACAGATGCAAGAAGGATTTGCAAAAGGTGGCAACAAGATAGAAGCCTTTCCGTTGGATACCAGAAAAGGCGCATGGAAAACACTCGCGGAGAAACGGAATCAGATGTTGACACCGCTCTCCTTGACCGAATACACAAGGCAGGCTGGGTTTGATAGTGAGGATGAGGCGAGGGCGGATTATGAAATCTACCTCAAGGAACACAAGAAACGGTTCAAACATGGCATACCGAGTGACCTTGACATCGATCTACAACGCACTTTGGCGCGGCAATACTACCGGTCTCTTGCCGGTGAGGTGGAGGCGCGGAATGCGCAGACCAGGCTCGGCCTGTCGCCGGAGGAGCGGCGGGCGAAACTGCTTGCGGAAACGGAGGACGTGGCGCGGGAGGATCAGAAGGTGATACTGGAGGGGGCCGCAGCTGTGGTCGAGGTGGATGAGCAGGCGCTGTACGAGGAAGCACAAATAAAAAAAGAGTTTGAGATATACAGACAATTTGAGGAGACGGATGAGGAACATAGTGAGATAATGGGGAGTATGCCGGAGCGGGAGGAGGCGCGGGCTGAGGCGCGGCGGCAGTATGAGGAGGTGGAGGCGCGGTATGCGGGGAATCCGGAGGGACTGCGGCGGGCGCCGAACGGGAAGCGGATCGAGGGAAAGTTCTGGGACGAGCATCCGGAGGCGCTGGTGTGGATCAGGACGCCGAACTTCAAGCGGAAATACTTCGGGGATTGGGAAGCGGTGGCGCGGTATAGGATGCGTCGCACGGCAAAGGGGGTAGACGAGGCAATAACGCTTTTGAAAAGCGAGGGGCTTATAGACAAGCCGTTGACGAACGAAGGTCTTGGGATTACGGCCACCATTACGGGGAAGAGTCTCAAAGAGTTCCGTGACGCTGCCGCGATAAAAGACTCGGTGAGCCCTGCCGCTCATGCCTACGCGGTTGCCAACATAGACTATCTGTTTGAGAATGCGGAGTTTGACGAACCACACCCGGATACTCATAACCGACCGGAAGTGAAACAGATACATCGATTAGGAACAGTAATGATCTTTGAGGGCGAACCTGTTCCTGTGAAAATTACCGTCAAGGAATATGTACCGTCAGCAAACATCGAGCACGATAGAATCTACTGCGTTGAGGCGGTAGAGGTAGAAAAAATAAAGAACGCCGCAGGGCAACCGACGGGCGCTCCAGAGGAACCCCACGTCCCGATTACGGCGTTCAATGATAAGATAGCACAACTGTATAATAAAGTCAAGTCTCTGAATGACAACGTCTCGAAGGTGGTGGACGAGAACGGGGTGCCTCTGCCGGTATTCCATAACAGCAGCGAAAAGTTTCGTGAATTCAAACGTGGCAGGTCTATGGGGTTATTCTTTGCGCCGTCAGCGAGGGATGCCCGGCAGTTCTCAGGCGATCATTTATATGCTGTGTTTTTGTCTATCAAGAATCCTGTTGTGTATGACTTCGCGGGCAGCAGTTATAACGAATATCCCGGCGAGGGATATGGGGTATATGTAAAAGGGAGTAACTTCAAATTCAAAGGGTTTCCCACGAAAGAGGCGGCGCAATCGTGGATTGAATGGCGGCGGGCCGAGTTCCCCGACCAAAATTTTGAAATACGGGAGGATCATGGGATAGACATTAACCAGTTGGCGCGGCGGGCGCACTTGGATGGCTACGATGGGATGATTGCGCGTAATGTTGCTGACTCGTATATCGGCGATCAATATGTCGCGTTTGAATCGCATCAGGCCAAGAGCGCCACCGACAACGAGGGGACGTTTGACATTGGGGAAGAGGACATTTATTTTCAATCTGAGATTCTGTTCAGCGAGGAGGTGGCGGCGTTCAAGGACCCTGCGTTGGCGGCGGCGTTGGCGGCGAAGTTTGGGGATGAGGAGGGGTTGCTGCGGATTGCGGGTGGGTGGGGGCACGCTAGTGGGTTCAAGAAGGAGGTTGAATCGGCGTTGGATTATGTCGCTTATGGCTTAACTGACGAGTGGTACGAGACGGTGTGGGCAGAGGGGCGGCGGCTGTACGGACCCGCGGGCGAAGTGACGATGGCCGAGGGGGAGGCCGCTATGAGCGGGGAGGCCGCTGGGAGCGAGAGCGCGGAGGCGGGGGAGGCCGCTGGGAGCGAGAGCGCGGAGGCGGGCGAGGCCGCGGGGAGCGAGGGGGATGCGCGCCCCAGCACCCAGCAATTCTCTTTTTACCTCTCACAAAGGACACAAAGAAGTGAAAAAGTTTTATTCCTCCGTCTCCCCATTCCCAAATTCCCTACGCATACCGCGGCCCTCACTCGCTTACGCCGCGCCCTCGCACAACATCGCCCTCTTGAACACTCCCTTCCCCCTCGCTATACTCTCCCCTATGGACTTCACACGAAAACTGCCCATCGG
>JAISTO010000041.1 GCA_031272575.1 Treponema sp.
GAAAGTGGAGTTTTGATCTGGGGAGTAGGGAATAGGTAGTGGGGAGTGGGGTGCGCGGCGCGGGCGCAAAGCGCTTGGGGAGTGGGGCGCGGACGGTGGAAAGTGGACGGTGGGGAGAGGGGGCGAAAGATTTGCGAACCACGCCTCCACCGTCCACCGTCCATTTTCCACTTCCCCCGCGCCCCCTTGCGCTTTCATCCGCGCATCGCTATAATACCCTAGTATGCCGATAAAAATACCCCGGGAATTGCCCGCGTTCCAGACTCTGAAGGACGAGCGGGTCTTCGTGATGACCACGGACAGGGCCGCGCACCAGGACATAAGGCCCCTCAAGGTGGGCATAGTGAACCTTATGCCCACGACGGTGGACACGGAAATCCAACTGCTCCGGTTGCTGGGCAACTCGCCGCTGCAGGTGGATGTGGCGTTTCTGCGCATGGGCTCGCACGAGTCGAAAAACGCGCCGCCTGGGCACCTCGAAAAGTTCTACCTGTCCGCGCGGGAGATCGTGGGGCTCAACATCCGCTTCGACGGGCTGATCATTACCGGCGCGCCGGTCGAGACCCTGCCCTTCGAGGAGGTGGACTACTGGGAGGAACTCGCCGAGGTAATCGACTACGCGCGGGCAAACGTTTTTTCCACGTTCCACATCTGCTGGGGGGCGCAGGCCGGGCTCTACCGCCGCTACGGCATACCCAAACAATGCCTGGGCGCGAAACTGTTCGGCGTCTTTCCGCACGCGGTGAGCGACCGCTGCTCCCCGCTCTTCCGCGGCTTCGACGACGAGTTCTTCGCGCCCCAGTCCCGCTACACGACCTGCGACCGCGCGGCCATCGCGAAAAACAGCGCCCTGACTATCCAGTCGGAAACCAGCGAGACCGGTGTCTTTATCGTGACGGCGCGCGGCTGCCGCGAGGTCTATGTCACCGGCCACCTCGAGTACGACTCGCTCACGCTGGACAGCGAATACCGCCGCGACCTGGCGAAGGGGCTTCCTATCACCCTTCCCGAAAACTACTACCCCGACGACGACCCCTCGCGCCCCCCGCTGGTCCGCTGGCGCGCCCACGCGCACCTCTTCTTTTCAAACTGGCTCAACTACGTGTACCAGGAGACGCCCTTCGACCTGCGCGATCTGACGGCGTAGCGGCGGCGCCGGCCCTTTACCCTTTTATCAATGTGTAAAGTTCGAAGCGGTTTTTGGTACAGGTTTTTTCGTAGATGTGGCGGAGGTGCGTTTCGATTGTTTTGGATGACACGTAGAGGGTCTCCGCCATTTCTTGATAGGACTTGCCGGTAAGGAGGCAATCGATGATTTGCCGCTCGCGGCCGGTCAGGTGGTACTTGATAACGAACAGTTCGGAGAGACCGTTTTCCGGTGACCAGACGGGCGGCGTATCGGCTACCTGCATGGCAAAAGTTTTTACTTTGTAAGCCGTGTGCAGTTTGATGTACAAATAAAACGTAATAAAGTTGATCGCCAGAATGAAAACCCCGATAAGGAGCCCCTCGACGTAGAGCGGGAAAACCATACTCGAATTTGGCGAAATATGCCGAACCGTGTCCGAGTAACGGGTCATAAGTACCGTTGCGCCGATGGGCGTCAATATAATAAGGATTTGAAAAACGAGCGATGGCATGCCGGTAAATTTCCGCCTGATCCAGTAATAGGAAAAAGCCCAGATGAGTATCAGCAGGTACTGCACGTTGAATTGCGGGTAATTAAAGATATAGGCGCCGTCATTCATGAGGCGGTTGATGAAGGCCCGCATGACATCTATAGTTTGTTCTATGCCGATATACCAGGCCGCGCTGAACAGTGAACCGCGGAGGCTGCCGCATAAAAACGCGAACGAAAGGATAATCGCAATCCAGAGGATTTCGTTCACTATGTCGTCGCTTACGATTTTGCCCAGCGCGGTATCCGGCGCGAACCACACGTCAATGGGAATGAGGTACCAAAACGTATAGAAAACCGGAAAACTCACCAGGAGGATTACTTTGCGGGCAAGACTGGGGGGACGGTAGAGCATAAAGAATATGATGAACCACCCTCCGATGACTTCTATGCCCCGAAGCACCTGGAGAAAAAGTACCACAGGAAAAGTCATAGGGCTCTCCTGTTTTTAGGAAAAAGATCGCAGCGCATAGCATCCTCCTTATGAAAACACTTTTCAGCATAGTGGAGAAAAAGAAAAATAGCAAGTCCTTCGAAAGTCCCTCCAGTTCCTCCATTGTCTATATCAGGATTCCCCCTGATACAGGATGCTTTCTAGCCCTCTTGCCTCCGCCCCCCCTTTCGCGGTACCATAACGGTGTTATGTACAATAGAGTGATACGCGCAATACGCGCACACACCGCGGGCGCGGGCGCCGCCGTGCTTGCGCTTGCACTTGTGCTTGCGGGCGGGGGGCTGCTGTGGTCAACCTGTACCTCGAAGGCCCGGACGGACGCGGGCGAGGGGCCCGCGCCGTACTACCTTGCGGGGCTGGGCGCCCGCGAGGAGAGCGCCGCGAGCCTGTTTTCGCTGCTGGGAAAAGAGGCCGCGGGCACACAGGAGCACTTCGCGGTAATCCGCGAAATAGCGAACTGCTACGCCGCGGCCGGCGATTACGGCAAACTCGTCACCTTTCTGAGTGACGCCGCGCGGGAGGACCCGCAGAGCATCTACAACGGCTACTATCGCTTTATGACGGCCTGGGCGTATATGCGCCAGGAGGCCTGGCCTGCCGCCGCGCTCTACTTTGACATCATCCTGAAAAATTATCCCGATCTAATCATACAGGGTGAGTCCATGCACCTCGCCTGCCTCAATCAACTTATCACCCTGGTGAATGACGGCGAGCGCCGCGTCCGTTACTACGAGGAACTGATCGCGCGCTTCCCCGAGCAGATTGATTTGGGCGCCGCGTACTTTATGCTCGGCCAGGCCTACGAAAAAACCGGCGAGTGGAGCGAGGCGATCAAGGCCTACACGCAGTACCTCCCGTACCTCGAGACGAATGTGCCGGGGTTCCCCAACGCGGCCAGTTACGCCCGCAATCTCGTGGACTTCTACAATTCCCCGAAGAACTGGACCTTCGACAGTCTCTCGTCACTTTTGGCCGCTGTGCGGGCCTCGCTGGACGGGGGCAATGCCGAGCGCCTCGACCAGTGCCGCGCCAAGGTGAACTTCTTCGCGCGCTCCTGGGGCCAGGAAGACGCGGAAAATGCGGGCATGGCGGAATTCACCCTGTACCAGTTTATGCAGGGGAACCGCATACGCTACAACGACGAACTGGACAAGAGTTCCAACGCAAACGAGGCCTACCTCCGCACGACCGGCTGGGCCGCCTACATAGCGACCTGGTACCTCTACTTCAGAAAGATTTACTTCCCGGCCAACCCGGAGATTCATGGCCGCTGGGAGTGGGCAGGAATCTACTACGGGGAGAAATTCTGACCGGCGGTCGAATGGGATCGTGATGCGGTGGCGTGGGTTGACGCTGCTCCCCACTCTCCCTAATGAACAGAGCGGGCGACGCGGAAGCCGATGTAGTCGCCGCCGTCGTCCGGCGGGTACGAAGCGCGCGTGTCGACTCTGCAAGAGAGCGCGGCGTGTCTCCAACTGCCGCCCCGCATAACACGGGCGCTCCCGGAAAGGGGGCCTGCGGGATCGGGCGCATCGCCCGTTCCAACGGAAGCGGCGTACCAGTCGTAACACCACTCGTACGCATTGCCGCTCATGTCGAAAAGCCCCGCGCCGTTAGCGGGCAGTGTGCCCACCGGATGCACCCCGTAGTTCCGGTGATTTGTTGCCAGGACGGTATCCTGCTCTTCGTCGGAACCGGTGGCGTTCCCGCTTAAATCAGGCCCCGCATTCGCGCGAAACCATGCGATGGATTCCACTTTCTTGCCGCCGGCATAGTTCGTGTTCCAGGCCGATTCCGGATCGTCGCTTGGGCTGCCCCCCCGCGCCGCGGCCTCCCACTCGGCCTCGGTGGGGAGGCGGTAGCCTTCAGCATCGCGCTTTACGTATACCTTGTCCGCGTCGGTGTTGGCGCCTCCGGTATCGGTGGCTTTCCGCTGTACGCGGGTATACGCTTCATCCTGATAGTAGACAGGGGTGAGGCCGCAGAGTTCGCTGTACGCGTTGCACCAGATCATCGCGTCCCGCCAACTGATATAGGTGACGGCGCGTGTGCGTTTTTGCTCAGGCGTCCAAAATTTCTCTATGCTCGTGCCGGTTCTGTTTTGACCGGAAGTGTCCACCGGCTGGTGCCCCTCGTAGCCCGGAAAGGCGAAAACGTACTGCCCCTCCCCCCGCACGTCCAGGATCGCCCATTCGAAGACGTCATTCCACAACTGGTAGGTCGTTTCGTATTTGGCGATCTCGTAGGGGGAAAGGGTGACGGTTCTACCCGCGACAAAAACACCGTCCGTCCCCGCTCCCGTTATGACGAGGGTCTTGTCCGCCCCCGTGCCCTCGATGCGCAGCATCTCGCGGTACTCCGCCGGAGTCGAGAAGGGGCTCGTTTCTTCGATCCCGGTGGGGCAGCCGACGAAAAACAGCGCCGCGGAGAGCGCCGCCATGCCGATAAAGGTGACGGAACTGTGCTTCATAGTGACGGCTATTCTATCGTATCTGCGCGGTTCTGTCAAGTGAGAATTGCCGGCTTCCAGCAATTTTACATTTAGCCTCTCACAGAGGCACAGAGTAACCGTCAAATTTCACCACGAAGGCGCAGAAGGCGCACAAAGGGATTTTGAGTGACCTACATGATTAGAGAATTTTGACA
>JAISTO010000046.1 GCA_031272575.1 Treponema sp.
CCGGCTTCAACTGGCCCGAGCCGGATCACTTCCGCATCGTGTTCCTGCCGGACACCGCCACCCTCACGGCCGCAATGAAACGGCTCGCGTCCTTTCTGGAGCACTACCAGCAGGGGTAGGAAGGGGGGGAATGGACGGGGGAGTCGTTGTTCGCAAGTCTTCGGTACTAAAGGACTTTCGCACTGCTCCCTCCACCGTCCACGCCCCCTATTCCACGCCCGGATACCTGGCGCCGGGGTTCACGGCGCTCAGGAAGCCGCCGAAGACCCAGCCTGATCTGCCGTCGCTGGTGCTGACCTTCACCCAACGGTCTGTCTTGTTTTCGAAGGTATCTTTTTCCTGCGTGACCTCGGACCCGTAGACCGTATCGTTATGCGAAACCTGGAAGACGACGTTACCGTTCGGAATGTCCCGGATGTCCAGGTTGTTCCCGCCGGAGTCTACGGTAAAGGCCACAGCATCCTGCGATACAAGACGAAGCGCGGTGTAGTTACCCACTTTCGTGCCGGCCGGAGTCGGGACACTTAACGGCGCGGAGGGCTCGGCCGTACCGCCCTGCTTCGTCCAGGTCTTGCCATTGGCATCGCGGGTGTAAGTGCCGGCGGCGCCGCCCGCGGCAGCGCCGGCCAGATACGCCTTCTTCAGCGTATCGCCGCCCCAGCCTTCCAGTTCCGGGAACACGCCGGCGCCGAAGTTTTCTCTGGCGATGCTGCTGCCTTCAGCAAAGACAACCGACGTAAGCCCGCTGCAGCCGTTGAAGGCCCCCCGCTCTATGCCGGTAACCGAGGCCGGAATCGTAATGGACACAAGCCCCGTGCAGCCGTTGAAAGCGCCCCGCTCTATGCTGGTAACGGAATCCGGAATCACGAGCGACACAAGCCCCGTGCATTCGGAAAACGCGCTGTTCCCGATCTTCGTCACACTCTTTCCTATTGAGACGGAACTCAGTTTCGTGCACTTGGAAAACGCGCCGGCCTCTATGCTGGTGACTCCGCTTCCTATGGACACTGCACTCAGCCAGTCGCATCCGCTGAAGGCATAATCCCCGATAACGGTCACGCTATTGGGAACTTTCACGGAACTTAAGCCCGTACAGCCGGCAAAAGCCCTGCTCCCTATACTGGTAACCTTGCGGGGGATAGACACGGACGTCAGCCCGTCGCAGCGCGTAAAAGCGCCGTCCCCGATGGCGGTAACCGTTTTCCCGCTGAACTTGCCGGGAATGACCGCCTTGCCGATGGTCTCGTTGCTGCCGGGACCGGTATAACCGGTAATGATAACGCCGCCGTCCTTGAGCCTTACCTTGTAGTAGGTCTCCGGCTTGACTTTCTCTTTCCCGCCGCATCCGGTAATGGTGACCATTGCCGCCATCAGCACTCCAACAATGATTCTTTGCATCGTTTTCATTTTTCTCGGCCTCCTTTGCCGATTTACGTTTAAACTAAACGACTGCGGAAGAAATGTCAAGTGATTATCGTGTTGCGCCGAAAAAAAGGGATAATTACGCATTTTTCTCTTGCCATTTTCTCTAAATTAGTGTATACTATCCACAAGAAACGTTGTTTTAGTGTTTTCACGAAGGAGGATACATGAAAAAAGTTGTCCTGAGCGTCCTCTGCGCGGTGTTTTCGCTGGCCCTGTTTAGCGGCCTGGTCTGGGGGCTTACGGCGCTGGCGGCGCGGAACAGCCGCCTTTCCACGGAGCGCGAGGAGACCGAGGCGGAAACGAACCTGCTCGTCTGGATGGATAACAAGGACTGGGCCGATGCGGTTATCCAGGGCTTCAAGGCGAAGTACCGGGACGAGTTTCCCTCGCTCAAGATCAGTTACGAGACCGTGGGCAATGTCGACACCCGCGGCAAGGTTTCGCTCGACGGGCCTGCCGGCATAGGCCCGGATGTGTTCCTTATGCCGCACGACCACATAGGGAACGCGATTATCGACAACATCTGCCTCCCCTTCCCCAGGGACAAACAGGCGGAGTACACGGAAAAACTGCTCGAACCCTCGCTTAAAACCTGCACGGCCGACGGCACACTCTACGCGGTGCCGATCTCGACCGAAAACATCGCGCTCTTTTACAACAAGGCCCTGCTCGGCGCCGCGCCGGTGCCGGAGAGTTTCGAGGAACTGCTCGCGTTTGCGGAGACCTGGAACGTGCCGGCCCAAAACAAGTACGCGCTCCGATGGTCGGTGGACGACTCGTACGGCAACTACTTTTTCCTCACCGCCTTCGGAATGCAACTCTTCGGCCCTAACATGGACGACTTCCGCACCCCCAACTTCGATTCAGAGGCCGCCAAAAAGGGCGTCGATTTTCATACGAGCCTCCGCAAGTACTACAATGTGAATACCGCGGACGCCACCTGGGACGCGACCGTCGCGGCCTTCCAGCGGGGCGAGGTGCCCTTCACGATAACCGGGCCCTGGGCGATTGCGGACGCGAAGAACAACGGCGTCGATTTCGGCATTACGAAACTGCCCACCATACAGGGAAATCAGCCGCGCTGCTTCAGCGGGAACATTATCGCGGCGGTGTCCAGTTACACCAAAAACCCGAAGGCGGCGCGGGCCTTCGTCGATTTCCTCGTGAGTCCCGAGGGTGAAAAAATCCAGTACGATCTGACGGGCAAGATGGCCGCGTACAAAGACGTCAGCGAAATCGAGGGCCTGCGGGATGATGTGCTGCTGAAAGGGATTATGGAGCAGGCGCCCTATTCGGACCCCATGCCGATTATCCCGGAGGTGAACCAGATGTGGGACGCGATGAAGGCGCTCTTCACCTTTACCTGGGATGGGCAGTTGAGCACCGAAGAGGCGCAGAAGAAGGCGATGGAAACCTACGACACCGCCTTAATGATGGCGGGTAAGTTCCGCAATCAACAATAAGGAGGAATGAATGAAATACCTTGCCGGAATATATTCCGCGTTCGTCTGGGGCTCGGGTCAACTGCTCAACAAACAGAAACTCAAGGCCCTGATCTTCTTTCTGTTTCAAACCGCGTTCGTCAGCATCGAGATACTCACCGCGCCGGTCTGGCGTCAGGCGGCGGCGGACAGCCTGGGCCAGGGGGCCTTTCAATGGGACTTCTACTTCAGCCGCATCCAGCACTACCTGTCCGACATTCAGGATTACGGCTTTCATTTTTACGGGTTCTTCACGAAGAACCTGTGGGGCCTCTTCACGCTGGGCAAAAACGCCCGCACCTACAACGAGGAGGGGGGCATCTTCAACCCGATCTACGATCACTCAATCGTGCTGATGCTCGGCGGCATCATCGCGCTCTGCGTGCTCGCGCTCTTCATCGCGATCTGGGTCTGGAACATCCGCGACGCGTACAAGACCCGCGTGAAACTGGACGGGGGGGCGAAGATCACGAGCATCGACTGGTTCAAGGCCCTCTGGAAGGAGCGCTTCGAAATGATCATGATCACGCCGGGTATGTTGATGGTCATCTTTATTTCGATAGTGCCGATCATCTTCGCTATCCTGGTGGCCTTCACCAACTACAATGCGAACTTCATTCCGCCGCGCCGGCTCGTCGAATGGAAAGGCTTCGAAACCTTCGGCAGCATCTTCGGCATGAAGATCTGGGGCCTCACCTTCCTTAAGATTTTCATCTGGACTGTGGTCTGGGCCTTCCTCGCCACCTTCACCGCGTACGCGTTCGGCCTCTTCCAGGCGCTCGTCCTCCGCTCGAAGGTGGTGAAGGCGCGGCAGGTCTGGCGCGCTATTTTCATACTGCCCTGGGCCGTGCCGGGCCTGGTGTCCATGCTCATCTTCAAGGTGATGCTGAACCAGGAGGGCGCGATCAACCAACTGCTGCTAAAGGCGGGGCTGATAAGCGAGGCGATCCCCTTCCTGTCCAACACCTGGTGGGCGCGCGCCTGCCTCATCATCGTGAACATCTGGCTGGGCTTCCCCTACTTCATGGCGCTCATCTCCGGCGTGCTCACCACTATCCCGCAGGAGCAGTACGAGGCCGCCCAGATCGACGGCGCCAACACGCTCCAGCAGTTCCGCTCGATCACGCTGCCTTTCATCTTCGCGTCCACGGCCCCCCAACTGCTCATGAGCGTCACTTTCAATTTTAACAACTTCAACATGATCTACTTTCTGACGGGCGGCGGCCCGGCGAATCCCAGCCTGCAAATGGCCGGGGATACGGATATCCTGATCTCGTGGATTTTCAAACTCACGCTCGATCAGCGTATGTACAATTACGCTTCCGCGCTCAGCATCATGATCTTCATCATCGTGGCGTCGGTGTCCGCGTGGAACCTGCTGCGCACCCGCGCGTTCAAAGAAAACTAAGGAGGACAGCATGAAACTCTACAAAGTCAAAAAGGTGGTTACCACCATACTGGTCTATATTGAATTGACCGCGGTAGCGGTGGCGATACTCTACCCCCTCGCGTGGGTGCTCGGGTCCTCGCTCAACCCGCAGGCGGGCATCTCGCGGAGCGGCATACTGCCCACGAGGGACGTGCCGGTCACCGGCCCTGACGGGGCGGCGGTCCTGAACGCGGACGGCAGCCCCAAAACGGAATCGCGCATTGCCGTCACATTGAACAACTACAAAAAACTCTTTACCAAAACGAGTTACGGGCGCTGGTACCTCAACACCCTCTTCGTGGCCGTTATCACGACCCTCTTCTCGATCATCATCCACACGATGACGGCCTTCGTCTTCGCGCGATTCCGCTTCAAGGGCCAGAAGATGGGCCTCCTCTTGGTAATGATCCTGCAAATGTTCCCCAGTTTCATGGGGCTCACCGCGCTCTACATGGTCGCGCTCAACTTCAACATGCTGAACAACCTCTTCATGCTTGTGATCATCTATGTGGCCGGGGGCATCCCGGGCAACATCTGGCTCGTGCGGGGCTATATGCTCAACATCCCACGCTCTATGGACGAGGCCGCCTCCATCGACGGGGTGACGAAACTGCAGTTGTTCTACAAGATCATCCTGCCGCTCTCCATGCCGATCATCTTTTTCATCGCGGTCACTTCGTTTATGGGCCCCTGGATGGACTATATGCTCCCCCGCTACCTGATCAACGAGGACGCCAAGCGCACCCTCGCGATCGGCCTCTTCGACCTGATCAACGGCACGAACGCGGACTTCGCCGCCTTCTGCGCCGGCGCCGTCCTCGTGGCGGTGCCCATCACCGCGCTCTACATGGGCTTCCAGCGCTTCCTCCTCGAGGGCCTCATGGCCGGCGCAAACAAGGGCGAGTAGCGGGTGGGGAGTAGGGAGTAGAGAGTAGGGAGTGGCTTGCGCTTGGCTCGTAGGTTGCGCGAACTACCAAAAGTATATCGGTAGTACCAAAGGCTTGCGAAGTAAGCACCTACTCCCCATTCCCTACTCCCTACGCACCCCGCGGACCTCACTCCCCTGCGCCGCGCCCCCGCACCGTACCGCCCTTGACCCAAGCCCCCCGCCCCCCCTATACTCTCCCCATGGACTTCACACGAAAACTGCCCATCGGCATTCAGGACTTTATCAGTATCCGTACCGACGGGTTTTTGTATGTTGACAAGACCGAGTACCTCTATCGCATGGTCAACGAGGGAAAGGTCTACTTCCTCGGCCGGCCCCGGCGCTTCGGTAAGAGCCTGTTGCTCTCGACGCTCAAGGCCTACTTTGAAGGAAAACGGGAGCTCTTCGAAGGGCTCGTCATCGAAAAACTCGAGCGGAACTGGACGCCGCGTCCGGTCATCCACATCGACTTCAACTTCGGCACATTTACCGATTTCGCGGGCTTCCAGGCCGGCCTCGATGATATGCTGCGCCAGATCGAAGAGAAGTGGGGCGGCAATGCAGGCGATGTCACTCCCGCAGGCCGGTTTTTTAGCGTCATCCGCAGGGCGGTGGAGCAGTGCGGGCAGAAGGCCGTCGTGCTCATCGACGAGTACGACAAGCCCCTGCTGGCCCACATCGAAGCCGGCCAGGTGCAGGAGGACATCCGCGCCGCGCTCAAATCATTCTACGGGGTCTTGAAGAGCGCGGACCCCTACCTGCAGTTTGTCCTCCTCACCGGCGTTACCAGGTTTTCAAAGGTGAGCGTCTTCAGCGACCTCAACCAACTGCGCGACATCTCCATGTCAAAAGTTTACGCGGGTCTCTGCGGCATTACCGAAGAGGAACTGACTTCAACCTTCGCCCCCGAACTACGCGCCCTTGGGGAGGAACATGGCCTGTCCTACGAGGAGACCCTCGCGAAAATGCGCGAAAATTACAATGGTTACTGTTTTTCTCCGGGCACGGCAACGGTGTACAATCCTTTCAGCGTGTTGAACACCTTTGCGGACAAGAGTTTCCGTTACTACTGGTACCAGACCGGCACCCCGACCTTTCTGGTTAAGATGATTCGTGAGCAGAGCATCGACATCACCGCGTTCGTGTCCGGGATTACGCTTGAGCCGGAGCACCTCACCGATTACCGCTTCAGCGGCGGCAGCCCGATACCGGTGCTCTACCAGGCGGGCTACCTTACGATCAAGGGCGG
>JAISTO010000067.1 GCA_031272575.1 Treponema sp.
CGAAGCGGTAGCCGTTCAGGCTGGTCTGCTCGTGGTAGTCGTCCGTGAGTTCCGGCGTCAGCGAGGAGTAGGGCACGTTGATGATGGTGGACGCGGTGTTGAGGAGCATGAGCGCGGCGATAGCCCAGGCTATGTGGTACTGCCCGGGCAGGTAAACGGGCGCCGTGAAAAAGAGCCCCATCGTAATGAGCATGGGCACGGCCCCGAAGAGCAGGTAGACCCGACGGCGCCCCCAGCGGGAGAGGGTGCGGTCCGAAAGGTAGCCCATGGCGGGGTCCGTCACCGCGTCCCAAATCTTGCCGATCATAATCGCGGCGCCCGCCCAGGCCGCCGAGATTCCCACCGTGTCGGTAAGATACTTCGCGGCCCAAAACGACATAAGGGTGAAAAACATATTCCCCCCCAGGTCGAAAATCCCGAAGCCCAGTTTTTGCTTCACGCTTAACTTCTGTGCCATAACGCCTCCATCTCTACTCCGCTACTCCACGATTCCTTCCTGAAGTACCCACTCGCCGAAGTCCTCACCCATCATGGGGTTCGAGTCCACCACCTCGGGAACTTCGTCGGGGGGCGCTTCCGCTCCGGCGTCCCCGGCGGGGGCGTCCTTTATGCCCACGAGTTCCACCTCGAAGATGAGGGTGGAGTAGGCGGGGATAAAGCCCTCTATGCCCTCGGGGCCGTAGCCGAGCGCCGAGGGGATATAGAGACGGCTCCTGCCGCCGGGTTTCATCATTTTGAGCCCCTCGGCCCAGCCCTCGATGACCTCGTACAGGGCGAACTCCGCGGGGGCGTCCTCCGGGGCGACGCCGTCGAAGACCGTGCCGTCGCGGAAGGTACCGGTGTAGCGGACGATCACCACGCTCTCGTCGGTGGGACTTTCCCCCTCGCCCGGCGTGAGTTCCTCGTAGAGGAGCCCGCTGCCGGCCGCGGCGACCCCCGGCTCGGCGGCCTTTGCCGCGAGGAAGGCCTCTTCCTCCGCGGCCAGGGTCTGCGCCTGGGCTGCGCGGGCGGCCCGTATCGCGGTGGAGGCCCTGGCGGCCGCTTCCTCCAGCGTGAAGCGCGTAGTCCCCCCCTCCATCGCGGCGGCAAGCCCCTCGGCAAAGGCCCGGTAGTTGAGCGCCAGGCCCGTGTCCTTAAGGTCTTCCCCGAGGATCATCCCAAGCACATAACTCGTGTCAACATCGCCCTTTGGGGTGACCTTCTCGCCCACCCCCTCCGCGAAGCAGAGCCCCGCGAGAGCGGCAAAGAGCGCGGCACAGAGCAGTTTTTTCATGCCGCTCATTCGTCGAGCACCTCAAGAAGATCCACTTTGAAGATTAAGGTTGAATTGGGGGGTATGTTACCGGTGCCGTTCTCCCCATACGCGAGGTCCGGGGGAATGAAGAAGCGGTACGACGCGCCCTTTTCCATAAGTTGAAGGCCCTCGGTCCAGCCTTTGATGACCCCGCCCAGCGGGAACTCGGCAGGCTGCCCCCGGGTGTAAGAACTGTCGAAAACCGTGCCGTCAAGCAGTTTGCCCTCGTAGTCGACCCGCACCCTGCTGGAGGCGGTAGGCCTGGGGCCGCTCCCCTGCACGAGCACCTCGTACTGGAGCCCGGAGGGGGTCGTGAACACCCCTGCCTTCTTGCCGTTATCGTCGAGGTAGGCCTTCCCTTTCGCGAGATTTCCCTCGGCCTCGGCTTTACGCTTTTCGGCCTCGGCCGCGTTTTTTTCCTCCTGCACTTTCTGGAGAACTTCCCCACGCTCGTAGTTCAGTTGACTCAGTATCTCCATAGCCTGCTCGCGGTCGATGCGGGGGGTTGAGTTTTCTTTTTGCGCGGCGCGCATACCGCGCAAGAACTCCCGTTCGTTCAGCGTGGCATGGAAGCCGTTGAGCAGGTTCATCCCCGCCCAGACGCCGAAAGCATAACTTTCGTCCTTGCTGAACTTGTAGTCCCTTTCGTAGGTGCTCGGCTTCGGCTCCGCCTTCTCCGCCGCCGCCGCCTCCGGGGCTGCCTCGCCTTCCGCGGCAGCCTCGACCGCCGCTTCCTCCGCCTTTTTCGAGCACACACTGAGCGGCACCGCGCTCAAAACCGCAACGGCCAGCGCGCCCCAAAAGCGTTTCGTGTTTTTCATCGTTTCCTCCCGGCAGGCGCATCCGGCCCGCCTTTTGTTTTCAGAATGATGATAGTATAGCACGTCCGCGGGGGAGAGTCAAGGGGGCCGCGGCTAATGCTTGAAATGCCGCGTGCCGGTAAAGACCATCGCGAGGCCGAGGCGGTCGCAGGCGTCGATCGATTCCTGGTCGCGGATAGAGCCGCCCGGCTGGACTAGCGCCCGGATGCCGGCTTTGGCCGCGGCCTCGACCACATCGGCAAAGGGGAAAAACGCGTCAGAGGCGAGCACGGTGGGGCCCGCGGCCGCTGCGCGGCAGATGGCCGCTGCGCGGCCTACAGCCTGCTCCGCGGCCCAGATGCGGTTCGTCTGCCCCCCCCCTATGCCGAGCGCGGCCTGGTCCTTCACCACGACGATGGCGTTGGACTTTACCCAGGTGACGGCGCGCAGCCCGAAGAGCATATCCGCGAGGTCGCCCGCAAGCGGCGCGGCTTTTGTGACCACATCCCACTTTTCGAGGAGGGTGCGATCCGCATCCTGCGCGAGGAGCCCGCCGTCCACCGCGGCGTAGTCCCGTTCCCCCAGGGGCGGGCGCGCGGCCTGGATGACCCGCAGGTTCTTCTTTTGCCGGAGCACATCGAGCGCCGCCGGGTCGAAGCCGGGGGCTATCACTATTTCCAAAAACAGTTCGGCCAGTTTTAGCGCGGTGTCTTTGTCAACATGGACATTGCAGGCCACCACGCCCCCGAAGATGGACACCGGATCGCAGGCGTAGGCCTTCCCGTAGGCCTCGAGGAGGGTGTCGCCGAGCGCGAGGCCGCAGGGGGTGTTGTGCTTGACCGCCGCGCAGCAGGCCGTCTTGCGGGGGAGCTCCTTCCCGCCCGGGACCAGGGCCGCGGCCTCGGCCTCGCCCGCGGGCGCAAGGCCGGCCGCCGGCAGGCCGAACGCGCAGACCGTCTTCCACGCGAGGTCGAGGTCGCGGATGTTGTTGTAGCCCAACTCCTTGCCGTTCAGTTGAGTCATCCCCGCGAGGGCGCCCGGGCGGTCCGTGTTGAGGTAGAGCGCCGCCCCCTGGTGCGCGTTCTCGCCGTAGCGCAGGCTCTGCGCCTTTTTCAAACTGAGCGGGAGGTACGCGGGGTATGCGTCATCCAGAAGGTAGCGCGCGATGGCCGCGTCGTACGCGGCGGTGAGGTCGAAGACCTTCCCCGCAAGGCGCTTACGGAACTCGAGGGGTATGTCATCATTTTTTATATGAGTGATGGCCGCAGCGTAATCGGCAGGGTCGGAGAGCACGAGCACATCGCGGAAGTTTTTCGCGGCGGAGCGGAGCATGGTCGGCCCCCCTATGTCGATAAACTCGACCGTCTCCTCGAGCCCGAGCCCGGCCTGCACCTTTTCGAAGAAGGGGTACAGGTTGACGCATACCAGGTCGATAGTCCCCAGGTGGAGGCGCGCCAGGGTCTCCATGTGGGAAGGCGCGTTCCGCCGCGCCAGCAGCCCCGCGTGGATAGCGGGGTGCAGGGTCTTGACCCGCCCGTCGAGGCATTCGGGAAAGCCCGTTACCTCCGCAACGTCCGTTACCGCGAGGCCCTGCCCCTTCAGGTAGGCCGCGGTGCCGCCGGTCGAGAGGAGTTCCCAGCCCTCGCCCGCCAGGAAGGCCGCCAGTTCCGCGGCCCCCCCCTTGTCATATACGCTTATAAGCGCCCGTTTTTTCATGCTGACAGTATAGCGCGGAGGGCAGGGGTAGGGGAAGCCCCCCGCGCGCGGCTATAGACCGTCATGAAGTTTGCGCTCTTCGCGAGTTCCATAGACGCGCGGAGACGGTCCTCAGCCTTTTGTCATCCTTCCGCCATTCCCCCCGCTTTAACCGCCACAAACTCCCGTCCTCCCTGACCCGCCACTTCTTCCGCAGCGTCTGTATGATCGAGTCGACGGTCGTCTTCGACAGCCCCAGCACCTGCGCTACCTCCCGGTTTGCCGGACTATGCATCCTCTGCGCAAGCCGCTTCTGCATCATTTCAAGATGATTGGAGGCGCGTTTGCAGCGCGCTTTCCATTTCTCTCTCATAACTGAATCGGGCAGCGCATCCTCCAGATGCTTCTGGAACGCCAGGCAGCGATGGTATTGCAGCCGTATCGCTTCCCGCAGTATCCGCGTATACTCATCGTTACGCCGGCGCAGGTCCTTCATCTCCGCTATCAAGCCGTCGAGCCGCTCCCGCTTTATCCGCAGTGCCCCGGCTATCCGGTCCAGAAAACGGTCGGACACCAATTGATACGACTTGAGCAGCAGTACCAGCACATGCTTGTACTCTATATCCGCCGGCAGAGTTTCATCCTCACTCCCTTCCCCTGCCTCGCCGTACTCTGCCTCCGCGCTGTACACCGCCATGTCTTCGGCCCGCGCCTCCCAGCACGCCCGCTCCGTGATCCGGTGGAAATGTTCCCTCTGCCCGAATTCCCATGCAAGATTGCGAATCACGGGAAACAAACACTGACCGAAGCCCAGCCCCAGTTCCCTATAGCGGTCGATCCACCTGCTCAAGCGCGGATACGCCCAACTCACGAACTCCGTCCAACGCCCTTTCACAAACTTCGTCACTTGAAAATAGTGCGCGTGGTCGAGCAGAAACCGGAAAATACGCGCTTCCAGTTCTTCTCTGCGCATCCTTTCCGCCTTGAACTCAGTATACCATCGCGACACTGCCGCAATAGTTTCCATGCCCTATTCATGGCGCCGGGATACACTTTAATTGCACATTCGTAAAATTTTTTAAAAAAAATGCATTTTTTTCTCAAAACTGCAATTAAAACGTAGAACTGTCCCTTAATAAGGGTATGCATATACTTTCGTATGCGCCCTTTGGGGCGGAGGGGATTATTGTACGGGTCGAGGTGGATATACGGCGGGGGCTGCCGGGGATCGACATGACCGGCCTGGCGGAAGGGGCGGTGCGGGAGGCGCGGGAACGGGTCCGCGTGGGGTTCCGCAATTCGGGCTACCTGTTTCCGGCGGAGCGGGTGCTGATCAACCTGGCGCCCGCCGGGGTGAAGAAGGGCGGCGCGGCCTTCGACCTGCCGATCGCGCTGGCGGTGATGCTGGCGTCGGGGTTCGTGCCCGTTCAGGATGACGTGATGGCGCTCGGCGAGATGGAGCTATCCGGCGCGCTGAGGCCGGTGCGGGGGGTGCTGGCGGCCGCGGCCGCGGGTCTCAAGGCCGGCGTGAAGGACTTTATCGTGCCGGTGGGGAACGGCCGCGAGGCCGCGATCCTCGCGCCCGGGCACACGGCGGCGGTGGCGACCCTCGAGGAGGCCGCCTGTGCCCTGCGCGCCCGCGCCGAGACCGGCAGTTTCCCCGAGCAATTTCTCGTGGACGGCGCGGAGGGCCCCGAAGCGGGGCCGCCTTCCGTGCCCGGGGACTTTTCCGAAGTGCGGGGCCAGGCCCGCTGCAAGCGGGCGCTGGAGATTTTTGCCGCGGGGGGACACAACATGCTCGTGTTCGGCCCCCCCGGCGCGGGCAAGACCATGCTGGCCCGCCGCCTCCCCTCGATTATGCCGCCCCTCACGCCGGACGAGGCCGTCGAGGTGACCCGTCTGCACAGCCTGGCCGGGCAACTGGCTCCCCCCGAGGCCGCTGACGGCAGGAGCCGCGCCTGGGGCGGGGGGCTTATCCCGTGGCCGCCCTTCCGCACCCCGCACCACTCCGCAAGCGCGGAGGGCATTCTGGGCGGGGGGCACACGGTGCGTCCCGGCGAGATCAGTCTGGCGCATTTCGGGGTGCTTTTTCTGGACGAGGCCCCGGAGTTTCAGTTCCATGTGCTCCAGGCCCTCCGCGAGCCCCTCGAAGATAAGGTGATTACGATAGTGCGGGCCGAGGGGCCGCTGAAACTGCCTGCGGACTTTCAACTGCTCATGGCCGCCAACGGCTGCCCTTGCGGACGGCTCGGGGCGCGGACCAGACCGGGCGCGCCCGCCCAGGACTGCCTCTGCAGCCCGGAGGAGATTCGGCGCTACTGGCGCAAGTTCGGGGGCGCGCTCCTCGCCCGCGTCGACAGCCGCGCGCCCGCGGGGGCGCCCGCGCTGCGCGCGCACAGCGCCGCCGCCGCCGAAGAGCCGAGCGCCGCGGTGGCGGCTCGGGTCGCGCGGGCCGTCGCAACGCAGCGCGAGCGCTTCCGCGCCTCCTGCCTCCCGCTCCGGCGCAACGCCGCCCTGACGCCGAGCCTGGTCGCCGTCTACTGCGTTCTCAGCGACCGGGCGCGCCTCGCGTTCAACAAGGCGCTCAGCGGGCTCGGTCTTTCCGGCAGGGCATACCACGGCTGCCTCCGCCTCGCCCGCACGATAGCGGACCTTGAGGGCAGAGACAGCATCGACAGCGCGCAGATCGAGGAAGCGGTCGAGCACCGCCGCCTCGGCGACGACCCCTACGACCTGCTCACGCTGTAGGGCGAGGGAACCCACAGACGGCACAGGAAGCCCTTATCCCCCCTTTGGGGGGGTAGGGGGGGTCACGAGGCATTTTCTGTGACCCCTCCCTACCCTCCCCAGAGGGGAGGATGTGGTAACGAAGTTGCCATGGCATCACTCCCCAAGCGCTCCGCGCCCCCTACTTACCCCGCACTCGCTTTAGTGTGCACCTTGCGGGGGATAATATCACTTTTAAGGCAGCGGGTGCAGATCTTGAGCGTGACGGTCGTGCCGCCGAGTTCCGTCTTGATCTTTTGGAGATTCGGCCTCCAGGTGCGGCGGGCGCGGTTTTTCGCGTGACTCACCGTGTTGCCGGTAACGGTATGTTTGCCGCAAATATCACAGGTTCTGGACATAGTTCCTTCCTTGCATAAAATTGCGCCGCCTCCCGGCCGCGCGTCTCTACCCTAGCACAGACGCCGCGAAAAGTCAAGGGGGCGGGCGGCCTACCAGCAATTTTACATTTAACCACGGACCCCACGGACAAAAATTACTAAAATAGAGCCCCACTCCGAAAACAAGGAATTTTAAGAAAGTAAACGCGAATTACGCTAATTTACACGAATTTACGCGAATATTATTCTTAAAATTCGCGTTCATTCGTTAGCAACGAAGTTGCTACTA
>JAISTO010000150.1 GCA_031272575.1 Treponema sp.
TCTCAAGCGGATCACCCAATACCGTAAGCCGCCTCAGGCGGTCTTCTTCGTCAAACAATCCTTTCTGTTTCATGACCCCATTATAGCATATCTCTCAAAAACTTTTTAGAGGTGCCCTATCGATTACTTCGAGATTTTTTCGAGCGACGGCTCGGACAACTTCGATGTAGACTACTTGAAGGTGTGGACTGAGGCGGAGTAGCCGCGTCCTCCCCCCCCTACGCCGCCGCGTGGTAGGCGCCCAGGAAGTGAAACTCCCTGGTACGCTTTTTCAGGCCCTCCATTGCGGCGGCGAAGGCGGCCTCCGATTCCGGGAGGCTTATGTCAACATAGAAGAGGTACTCCCAGGGCTTCCCCTGGATGGGGCGGGACTCCAGTTTGGACATGTTGATGCCGGCCTCGCTGAGGATGCGCAGGCACTCGGAGAGGCTGCCCGGCTCGTGCAGCACGCCGAAGGCGAGGCTCGCTTTGTTCGGGGCCGGGAAGGCGAGGCTGGCGAGCGCGGGAACCTGCGCCAGGGTGGGACGCGAGTCGTCGGCGCGGGGGGGGCGCCGCGCGATTACGAGGAAGCGGGTGTAGTTGAGCGGGTTCGTCTCGATGCCCTCGCGGAGCACCTTGAGCCCATGGATGCGGGCCGCGGCGTCGCTGGCGATGGCGGCCAGGTGGGGGGCGCGCTCCCGCGCTATGGACACGACGGCGCTGGCGGTCGTGGCCGAGGCCTCGTGGGTCCACTGGGGGTACTTGTCCAGGAAGTCGCGGCATTGGGCGAAGCCCTGCGGGTGGCTGCGCACGACGCGGATGCTCTCCAGCGTGGCCTGCTCGTCCGCGACCAGGCAGTGCACGATGCGCAGTTTCAGTTCCCCCGCGATAACGATGTCCGGGTAGCGCAGGAAGAGGTCGTAGTTTTCGTGCACGGAGCCGGAGAGACTGTTTTCGACCGGGACCAGGCCCGCGCGGGCGCTGCCCTCGAGGACCGCGTCAAAGATGCCCTTGAAGGACTCGGTCTTGAGCCGGGGGGCATCCTCGCCCGCGATGCGCATAAGCGCCTGCTCGGCAAAGGCCCCGGCCTCGCCGCAGAAGGCGATCGGCAGTTCCGCCGGGGCCGGGGCGGCCGCCGCGGGTTCCGAGGCTGCCCTCTTCGCGGCGCCTATGGCCGCGCCCTTGCGCGGGGTGCGGAGCAGTTCCTTCCCCACGACCGGCGAGAGCGCCTCGATGTCCCGCATCAACTTTTCAAACTGTTCAGGATAGAGTGACTGGGGGCCGTCCGAGAGGGCCGTGTCCGGCCGGGGGTGCACCTCGACCGTGAGCCCGTCCGCGCCGGCCGCGATGGCGGCAAGGGCGGCCTGACTCACCTTGTCCCGAATGCCGACCGCATGGCTCGGGTCGACGATCACCGGCAGGTGGGAGAGGCCCTTCACCACCGGAATGGCGGATATGTCGAGCGTGTTGCGGGTGTAGGTTTCGAAGGTGCGTATGCCCCGCTCGCAGAGCACGACATCCCTGGTGCCGGAGGCGAGGAGGTACTCCGCGGAAAGGAGCCACTCCTCGATCGTGGCGGAGGGGCCTCGCTTGAGGAGCACCGGCTTGCCGAGGCTCCCCACTTTTTTGAGCAGTTCGAAGTTTTGCATATTGCGCGCCCCGATCTGGAACATATCGACCAGATCGCGCATCTGCACGGCCAATTCCGGGGACACGACCTCGGTGACGATCGGCATACCGCAGGCCTCGCCCGCGGCCTTCATGTACTCGAGGCCCTCCATGCCGAGGCCCTGGAACGCGTAGGGGCTCGTGCGGGGCTTGTAGGCCCCCCCCCGCAGGATCACCGCGCCCGACTCGCGCACCCGCGCCGCCGTCTCCGCGATCTGCGCCTTGCTTTCGACCGCGCAGGGCCCCGCGATGATCGTAATCCGCGAGCCGCCTATCTTTACCGCGGGGAGCCCCCCTTCCCCCCCCACGGTGACGATCGTGTCGTCCGGCCGCGACTCGCGGGACGCGAGTTCGTAGGGCTTGCTTGTGGCCGCGACCCGCTCGACCCCGGGCAGCAGGCTCAGTTCCCGCAGTTCCACGCTCCCCTTGCCGGAAGCGCCGATCACCGCATCGTCCCCCAGGGTCTGCTCGCGGGGCGTAAAGCCCCGATCCCGCAGGTAGAGGAGGATCATCTCTTTATCGTGAGTGGTTATGTCTTTTGACAGTACGACTATCATGATGGTCTATGCTACCATGAAAAAGCCCGCAGGTCAAGCCGGCCGGCCGGAGGGGGCGATTCTGTCAGCCCCAGGGCTCATACAGTTTGCCCCGTATCAGGTTGAGCGTGTCGAAGACCAGGAACGCCGCAAGCACAAAGGCCGCGGCGCATAGAGCAATGATTCTTATGATGCTGTCGTCGATAAAATCAGGAGCCGGAGAGGTGAGTACTTCCCCCGGGAATATGTTGCGCCGGCTGGAGTACTCGAGCCCCACAATGCGGAGGAATTTTTTACCCTGCGCGGCAAAGCCCAGGTCCCTGGCGTAGACACTGAGCGTATCCCTGTCGTAAAGAAGGGCATTTTTCCGGTCTTCCAGTTCACGGTTGATCACCTTGAGTTTTGCCAGATTCGCCTCTTCCTTCTCTTTTTCCCCCGCGAGACTGCGGTAGGAGGCGATCCCCATAGGGCCGGCATACATCGCGAGAAGCACATAGACAAAGACCCCTACCCATGGCACACACACATATTTTAGCGCCTTCATTACTTTATTTATCGGCATTGTTCGTATGGTTCGTGAGGTTCGTGAGGTTCGTGCTTGAAATTAAATTTGAGCCACAGGCATCGCCCCAAAGCCCGCATACGGTGAAGATGGACACTGCGATAGCCGCGTCCCCTACTCCCCCTTGCACGCCACGCGGAAGCCGAGACCGTCGTGCCCGGAGTCTGGTTCGCGGTAGCTCCGGTGGGAACCCACGGAGATCGCGGAGTAGGATGCATCGATGCTCCAACTACCGCCGAGTGCGATGCGGACAGAACCCGAAGATGCGCCCGTAGGGTCCGTCACCGTCCCGGTACTTATCGACCCGTGCCAGTCCCAGCAATACTCCCAGACGTTCCCGCTCATGTCATGCAGTCCCGCAAGGTTCGCCGCCTTGGTCCCCACGGTATGCGTACCGTAATCGGCATGACCTGACCCAACGTCATACGCATTGCCCTTGTACCACGCCACATCGTCAATCGTATTGCTCCCCGCATACATGTAGCCCCAGTTCGTCGTGTTGCCCGGGTTCCCGCCCCGCGCCGCCGCCTCCCACTCCGCCTCGGTCGGCAGACGGTAGCCGCTCCTCGTCCTGTCCAGCGCGTCCAGCGTGGGCGCGGCAACCGCGTTCTTGAACGTGGCCCCACTCACCGTGTATACCGGCGTCTTTCCCTCCATCTCGCTGTAAGCGTTGCACCAGACCACCGCGTCCCACCACGAAACGCACGTCACCGGATCGGTCAGGGCGCTGGTCGGCGCCGCGCCGTCCGTCCCGTCATTCCCCTCCTGCCCCGCGTTGGCGAACGTGTAACCGTTGCTCGTTGCCCAGGTCTTCACTTCGTACCACAACTCGTACGTGGTCTCGTACCTGGCTATCTTATACGGACTGAGGGTGACGGTCCTGCCGTTGATGAACGCGCCGCC